>JAZRFG010000213.1:0-1012 GCA_045661265.1 Eubacteriales bacterium | reverse complement strand
CATACAACCAAGCGCTATGCGGTTGATCTCGGCACGCGGCAGAGAAAGTCCCTTCCCCTCCAGATATTTCAGCACGAAGCCATAGGCGGTCTTGTCCGCCACGCCGCCCACCGTGCCCGCGCGGAACACGTTTTCCGCACCGAAAAGCTCCTCGGTGTACTTATGCACGCGACCCTGTACCTCACCCGAGAAGTTCAGATCGATATCGGGCGATTTGTCGCCGTGGAAACCAAGGAAAGTTTCAAAGGGGATATCGTGCCCGTCGGCGTTGAGCTTGTGGCCGCAACGCGGGCAAGTCTTGTCGGGCAGGTCAAAGCCGGAGCCCACCGAGCCGTCGGTAAAGAACTCGTTGAACTGGCACTTCGGGCACCAATAGTGCGGCGGCAGCGGATTTACTTCGGAAATACCCGACATAGAGGCCACCACAGAGGAGCCGACCGAGCCGCGCGAGCCGACCAGATACCCTTGCTGCTCGCTGTAATACACCAGCTTTTGCGCGATCATGTAAAGCACCGCAAAGCCGTGCTTGATGATCGAATTCAGCTCCTTGGAAAGGCGGTATTCCACAAGTTCGGGCAAAGGGTCGCCGTACATCGACTTGGCTCGCTCGTAGCAAAGGCGCTGCAGATCCTCCTCCGCGCCCTCCATATTTGGGGTAAAGGTACCCTTGGGGAAAGGACGAATGCCCTTTTCGATCATATCGTTGATCAGATTGGTGTTCGTGACGACCACCTCAAACGCCTTCTCCTCACCAAGGTAAGCGAATTCCTCCAGCATCTCCTCGGTGGTGCGGTAGTACAGGTGGCTGTCCTTATCCTGGTCCTTGAACTTTACGCTGACCAGCACCTTGCGGAACAGCTCGTCCTCGTCGTCCATGAAATGCGCGTCACAGGTCGCCACCACGGGAATGCCGAGCTTTTCGCCCAGCGCCACCACGCGGCGGTTGAGGTCGCGCAGACCCTCGTCATTTGCAATTCTCCCCTCCTCCACAAGGAAGCGGTTGTTGCAAATG
>JAZRFG010000212.1:0-25902 GCA_045661265.1 Eubacteriales bacterium | reverse complement strand
CCGACATCAAGGCAACCTTTGCCATCGCTGACTTTGCCGACGGGCTTTTGCTCAAGCGCGGCAAGAAGAACTTCCGCCGCGTGGTGGTGAAATAATTCCAACACAAATCGCTCCCGCGCGGATCCTCGCGCGGGAGCTTTTCAAAGGAGTGCGTTATGTCAAACATCATTCTGATCGGTATGCCCGCCTCGGGCAAAAGCACGGTGGGCGTGCTGCTCGCCAAGTGCCTTGGCTACCGCTTTCTGGACTGTGACCTGCTCATTCAGGAAAAGGAAGGAAAGCTGCTGCACGAGATCATTTCCGAGCAGGGCGTCCCGGCTTTTTTGGAGATCGAGGATCGCATCTGCGCGGGGATCGAAGCCGACCGCACCGTGATCTCCACCGGCGGCAGCGCCGTTTACGGCGAGAGGGCGATGGCACATCTGAAAACACTCGGTAAGGTGCTGTATCTGAAGATCGACTACGACACGCTGGAAAAGCGGCTCGGCGACTACTCGCACCGCGGCGTGGTGTCCCCCCGCGGCGGCACGCTGCGCGAGCTCTTCGACGAACGCACCGCACTTTACGAAAAGTACGCTGACGCGGTGGTGGACGAAGCCGACACCGAGGGCGACCTTTCCAAGACCGTAGCGCACTGCGTGGCGCTTTGTGAAGAATAAAAAAGCCCCCGTTCGGGGGCTTTTTTACATTTTGCCGAGATATTTTTGAATTTCATCCAAACGGTGCTTGATGTCGCCAAGCTCCTTTACCACGGCGCGATGATCCGAAAAATTCACGTCGCTGACACCTAGCAGATAGTCGCAGGTCACACCGAAAAAGCTTGCCAGCTTGATCACGGTTTCACTGTCGGGGTTGGTTTTCCCCGTTTCGTAATTGGAAAGCGAGCGCTGATCGATCCCAACCGCCGTTGCCACGTCGAGCTGGCGCAGATCCCGATCCTCGCGCAGATCCTTGATCCTGTTCACAGAAAATTAATTCCTTTTTTCTTTTACTTTACCACATTTTTTCGCAATTTATGTTGACACACCAATTATTTTCGTGTATAATGTATCCATACCATAATATTGGTAAATATTCATATCAAGAGGAGATTTCTTTCTATGAAGCCCAATTATGTTGCCGAAAAAAGTGCGTGGAGCGTAGTTTCCTTTCTTTGGATCCTTTCCTGTATCCTTGTCATTCCAGCGGTCATCCTTGTGTTCCGCATCATTGCCGTCAAAAAGTTCCGTTTGGAATTTTACGACGACAAGATCGTGATCAAAAGCGGTTGGCTGAACACCAAAAAGAAGCAGATGGCATTTATGGGTGTGACCTCTGTTGAGGTTGAGAAGTCGCTTTGGGGCAATCTATTCGGTTACGGCAACGTCATCGTGGACTGCGTTGGTAAGTGGGATATCAACTTCACCAGCTATATCAAAAAACCTGAAAAGCTGGAACAGTATCTGCAGACCCGCATCGTTACCGCGCAAGGCGTCACAAATTCCGCAGGCAATATCTTTGTTCATATGTAAAAAGCATTAAAAAAGCTCCTGCTGAAAGCAGGAGCTTTTTTATTATCTTCTCTTCTCTGCGATCTCGGCGAGAATGTCTGCCTTGAAGGCATTCACGCTGACCACGCCCTTGTCGCCGTCCTTGCGGGAGCGCACGGCAACGGTCCCCTCGTTCATCTCGTTGTCACCAATGACCAGCATATAGGGCAGCTTCTCGAGCTGCGCGTTGCGGATCTTCTTGCCGATCGTTTCGTTGCGATCGTCCACCTCAACACGGATACCCTCTTGCTCAAGAGATTTCTTGATCTCAAAGGCATAGTCGATATGCTCGTCGCCGATAGGCAGGATCTTGACCTGCACGGGCGCCATCCAGGTGGGCAGCGCGCCGGCGTAACGCTCAATAAGGTACGCAAGCGTGCGCTCGTAGCAGCCGAGCGACGTGCGGTGAATGATATAGGGACGCTTCATCTGGCCGTCGCTGTCCACATACTCCATGCCGAATTTTTCGGCAAGCAGCATGTCGATCTGAATGGTCACGATGGTATCCTCCTTGCCGAACACATTCTTGTACTGAATGTCCAACTTGGGGCCATAGAACGCCGCCTCGTCAATGCCGATCTGGTAGTCAAGGCCGAGATTGTCAAGAATTTGACCCATCACGCTTTGCGCATGGTTCCACTGCTCGGGCGTGCCCTCATACTTGATGCCGGCGCGCGCGGGATCCCACTGGGAGAAGCGGAACGTGCAGTTTTCCAGCATGCCGACCGTGTCAAGCACGTGCTTGGCAAGCTCCAGACAGCCGCGGAATTCCTCCTCCAGCTGCTCGGGGCGAAGCACCAGGTGACCCTCGGAGATCGTGAACTGACGCACGCGAATGAGGCCGTGCATCTCGCCGCTATCCTCGTTGCGGAACAAGGTCGAGGTTTCGCCAAGGCGCATCGGCAGATCGCGGTAGGAGCGCTTCTTGTTCAGGAACACCTGATACTGGAACGGGCAGGTCATGGGACGGAGTGCAAAGCACTCCTTGGTCTCATCGTCCGCATCGCCCAGAATGAACATACCGTCGCGGTAGTGATCCCAGTGACCGGAAATGCGGTAAAGATCTCTCTTTGCCATCAGGGGCGTCTTGGTGAGCAGATAGCCGCGCTTTTGCTCCTCGTCCTCGATCCAGCGCTGCAACGTCTGAATGACGCGCGCGCCCTTGGGCATCAGAATGGGCAGACCCTGACCGATGCTCTCCACCGTGGTGAAGTATTCGAGCTCACGGCCAAGCTTGTTGTGGTCGCGCTTGCGCGCCTCCTCCATCTGCTCAAGGTGTGCCTTGAGCTCGTCCTTTGAGGGGAACGCCACGCCGTAGACGCGCTGCAGCATCTTGTTTTTCTGGTCGCCCTTCCAGTAAGCGCCCGTGCACTGGGTCAGCTTGAACGCCTTGATCGCGCCCGTGGAGAACAGGTGCGGGCCCGCACAAAGATCGGTGAACTCACCCTGCTTGTAAAAGCTGATGACGGCGTCCTCGGGCAGCTCCTCAATGAGCTGCACCTTATAGGGCTCACCCTTTTCTTGCATAAAGGCGATCGCCTCGGCGCGGGGGAGCTCAAAACGCTCGATCTTGTGGTTTTCTTTGACGATCTTCTTCATCTCGCCCTCGATGGCGGCGAGCTGCTCGGGGCCGAAGGACACGTCGCTGTCAAAGTCGTAGTAAAAGCCCTCCTCGATGGCGGGGCCGATGGTCAGCTTGGCGGCGGGGTAAAGGCGCTTGACCGCCTGTGCCATCACGTGCGCGGCGCTGTGGCGGAACACCTTTTTGCCAAGGTCGTCCGCAAAGGTCAGCAGCTGCACCTCGCAGTCGGCATCCAGCACGTGCGTCATACCCACGAGATTGCCGTTCACGAGGGCGGCAAGATGGGCGCGGGACACCAGCTCCGCGGCGGCGGCCGCGTCAAACACGGAAAGGGGCGCCTCAAAGCTCATCGCTTTGTCAGCAAATTTTACTTGAAACATCATCTATCACTCCTTATGATAATTTACAAAAAACAACACACCCCAAGGGGCGGCAAAAAACCGCCCTCGGGGTGTGGAAAGATCCGCACGGTTCCACCCGAGTGTTTCACTCAAAGCTATTCGTACTGGCGATCGGGCGGTATCCTGCAAGCTTTCGTGAAGAGCGTTTCAGCCATGCGCTCTCTCTCTGAACACGGTGGGGGCTTGCGGACTTGTTCCGGTCACTGTCTTTTTTTGCGATTGTATTCGCTGATGGGGTTGAGGAATTCACGCCAATTCAGATCCCCTCTCTCCAGGGCGGTGATCAGCACCTCGGCGGTGGCGATATTGGTCGCCACGGGAATGTTATAGCGGTCACAGGTGAGCAGCAGCTCCTCCTCGATGGGATTAAGGGGCTTGTCGGCGCGGGTATCGCGGAAGCAAAGCAGCACGTCGATCTCGTCATACGCCACGCGTGTGGCGATCTGCTGCTCGCCGCCCTGATCGCCCGTCAGCATACGCTCGATCTTGAGCCCTGTTGCCTCGGAGATATACTTGGCGGTAATGCTGGTGGCACAAAGATTATGCTTGCTGAGAATACCACAATACGCAATACAAAATTGCGTCATGATCTCCTTTTTAACGTCAGCGGCAATAATGGCAATTTCCAATCTGAGGCCCTCCTTTATGAAAAAACACAGAGTTTCCCCTATATTCTATGTCATTATAGCACAAATCACCAACATTGTCAACATATTATTTTGTTTTTTTGCACTTTTTCACAAAAAATTACGGGGTTGCACGCCCGTTTGGCGGCAACCCCGTATTTGGGCCGAAATTACTCCTCTACAGGAGCAACCTCCTCAGCAGCCTCATCCTCGGGCATAGCGGCCTCAGCAGCTGCTACCTCCTCAAGAAGGGCGCGAATGGAAAGGCTGACCTTCTGCTTGTCATTGTCGATCTCGATGATCTTGGCGTCCACGTTCTGGCCGATCTCCAGCACGTCGGCGGGCTTGCCGATTCGGGTCATAGCGATCTGGGAAATGTGGATCAGACCGTCCACGCCGTCGATGATCTCAGCGAATGCGCCGAATGCCATCATGTTGACGATCTTAACAGGCACAACGTCACCCACCTGATACTGGTTGGTGAAGATGACCCAAGGATTGCTCTCCTCGGTCTTGTAGCCAAGGGAGATGCGCTTCTTCTCGCGGTCGAAGGACTTCACGAACACGGTGATGGTCTCGCCCACGGAAACAACCTCTGCGGGGTTCTTAATGTGCTTCCAGGAAAGCTCGCTGGTGTGAACCATGCCGTCCACGCCGCCGAGATCCACGAATGCACCGTAGCTGGTCATGCTCTTGACCACGCCGGTGTAGACCTTACCCTCTTCGATGCTGCCCCAGAATGCTTCCTCAGCAGCACGACGCTCTTCGCGTGCAACGGCACGGATAGAGCCGATGGCCTTGTTGCCCTGGTCCTTGGTCTCAATGACCTTGAACTTTACGGTGGTGCCCTTCAGCGCGGTGAGATCACCGTCCTTGGGAACGCCGGTCTGGGATGCGGGGATGAAGACACGGTTGCCGTAAACGAATACGATCACGCCGCCCTTAACAACGTCGCTGACCTCGGCCTCAAGCACTTCGCCCTCGTCCTTAGCGGCAACAATCTTGCCCCAGTTCTTGCCGGAGTCGACACGGCGCTTATCCAGCTCAGCCATGCCCTCCTTGTCGCTGACGCGAATGACCTTCGCCTCGATGGTATCACCAATGTGATACAGCTCGGTGAGCTTGACAGAAGAATCGGCGCTGACGTGATCGGCAGTGATATAGCCGGTTACGCTTGTACCGAGGTCAAGCTGCAGCTCGGTATCGGACACGGCGGTCACGGTACCGGTAACGATTTCTCCTGTATGTATCATTTTAGTTGCGCCATCAAGCAATTCTGCAAAGTTTTCCATTTCACTCATTGTTTTATGTACCTCCTCAATGATGTCCGAGGGAGTTGATGCTCCCGCGGCGATCCCCACTTTGTGGTGGGACTTTGCATACGCCTGCACAAGCGAAAGCTCTGACCAACCCGTGATCCACAGCGTATCGGGGCAGTGTGCACGGCAGATCTCGAAAAGCTTCGCGGTATTCGAGCTTTCCTTCCCGCCGATCACGACCATTCCGTCACACTGTGAAGCCAGCGTTGCGGCTTCGGTTTGTCGCAGGTGCGTAACATTACATATTGTATCAAAAATTAAAGCGTTTGTACAGAGGTTTTTGAAAAGTTTTTGAGTTTTTTTCCATTCCGTTAACTTTTGCGTCGTTTGCGCCACCAACACAGGCACTTTTGACGAAAAATCCGGTCTATTTTCTCCCTCTGTGGCCGCTTGCAGCTCCTCAGCGGTGGCAAAGACGTACTTCTCCCCCTCAAAGCAGCTCATGAAACCCTCGACCTCCGGGTGAGACTTGCTGCCAAGACAGATGAAAATAAAGTCATCTCGCGCCGCGTTTTTCTCGCTTGCGATGCGGTGGATCTTCTCCACGAAAACACAGGTGCAGTCCACGAAGTCAAAATGCGGGTTCTCGGCGTGAAGACGCCCGAGAAGCGCTCTTGTCTGCACCGTGATGCCGTGTGCACGGATAAACACCGTAATGGGCGCGCTCTCACACGCCTCGCGCGCAAGGCCCTCCAGCTCATCGGCAGCTATGGCGCGCACGCCGCGCGCAGCAAGCGAATTGTTATAATCCTCGTTATGAATGAGATGACCGAGCGTGAAGATGCGCTCGCCCGCGCGGCGTGCATCGATCCGTCTTTGCAAACGCTCGGTGGCGGCGCGCACGCCCGGGCAAAAGCCGGCGTTGCGGGCGATTATTGCTTCGGGCATTTCAACGTTTCCTCCAGAGCGCAGATGCGCTCGTAGATCTCGTTCGTGAGGCGCCCATACTCGCCGGGCTGCTCCTTGTCATAGCCAAGAGCCTCAAGGGTCACGGGCTCGCCAATGACCACTGTCACGCGGCGGAAGAATTTCCACTTATGATCCTTCATACCGATGTAAACGGGCAGGATCTGCACGTCCGTATGCGCGGCGATGAGCCCCGCGCCCGCCTTCACGCGGCAGTCGCGCAGCTCCTTGCCGGCGCAACGCGTGCCCTGCGGAAAAATGCCCACCGAGCGACCCTCTTTCAAAAGCTTCATCGTGTGCTTCACCGCGCCCACATCATTGCGGCCGCGCGCCACGGGGAAAGCACCCAGCCATCTGACAAGACGCCCCAGGACAGGCACGCGGAACACGCCCTCCTTGGCCATAAAATGCGGCTGCTGACGGCGCAGCGCGATGCCCAGAAACACCACGTCCAGCACGGTCTGGTGGTTGGCACAGACCAGATACGGGCCGTCCTTGCGGCGCGGCTCGTTCGCTCTGCCCCGCACGCGGATACGGAAGATCAGCTTTGCGGGCCAGTACAAAAGCGTGCGAATGATCACGTAAAATACACTTTTCATCTTTCTGCCTCCTGTACGCGGCGTACGATCTCCAGCACGGCCTCGATATTCTGCTCGACCGTCATGTCGGAATTGTCCAGAAGGATCGCGTCCTCGGCGGCAACGGCGGGTGCGACCTCGCGCTCGCGATCGTTGCGGTCACGCTCCTCCATCTCGCGCAATACGTCCTCGTATTTTGCGGCGATGCCCTTTTCGGCAAGCTCAGCCGTGCGGCGCTTGGCGCGCGCCTTGGCGCTGGCAAACATAAAGATCTTGACCTCGGCGTGAGGCAGGATCACCGTGCCAATGTCACGGCCGTCCATAATAACGCTGTTATGCGCGGCAATATCGCGCTGGGTGTCCAGCAAAAACGCGCGTACGGCGGGCACGGCAGAAACGGCAGAGGCATACATAGAGATCTCGGGCTCGCGGATCTTATCTCCAAGATCCTCGCCATTGAGATAGACGTGCTGCGCGCCGTTTTCATAGCGCACCTCGATCTTAATATGCGGCAGACACGCCTCGATGCCCGCCTTATCCTCCTTGGCAATACCTTGGCTTCTCACGTAGTATCCGACCGTGCGGTAAAGCGCGCCCGTGTCCACGTAAACGATGCCAAGCTTGGCGGCTACGCCCTTGGCGATCGTGCTTTTTCCCGCCCCGCTGGGGCCGTCAATCGCAATCTGCATAATACTCCTTCCAACGCCACTTGGCGTTTTTCAGCCCCGTTATGGGGGTAATTTCAAATTTCTTCCGAGAGAAGCGCGATCGCCGCGCTCTCGGCTGCCAGCACCGCGGTGGAAAATGCGATCTGCAAATTAAAGCCGCCCGTATAGGCGTCCAGATCCAGCACCTCGCCCGCGAAATACAGTCCTTGGCACTTTTTAGATGCCATCGTGCGGGGCTGAACCTCCGTGAGTGCGACACCGCCCTTGGTGACGATCGCCTCGGCGATCGGTCGCGTGCCCGCTACTACAATGGTCAGGCCCTTAAGCAGATGCAAAAACGCCTTACGCTCCTCTTTGGTCACGGTGTGCACTTTTTTGCGCCCGTCGATACCGGATCTTGCCACCAGCGGCTCAATGAGCTTCTGCGGCAAAAGGTCGCACAGCGCGTTTTGAAAATCCTTGTTGCTGTACTTGGCAAAATCCCCAAGCAAGCGCGCGTCCAGCGTCTTTTCGTCCAGCGCGGGCTTGAGATCAATGGATAACTCATACCGTTTCGGCTCCATTGGGTGAAGATGTGCCGATGCGGAAAGCACCAGGGGGCCGGTCACGCCAAAATGAGTGAACAGCATCTCGCCAAACTCCTCAAACACGGTCTTGCCGGTTTTGAGATCGCGCGCCGACAGGCGCACGTTACGCAGTGACAGTCCCTGCACCGAGGCGCAAAAGCGCCCGTCCTCAACGAGAGGGACAAGCGAGGGCGTGGGGGGGACCACCGTGTGCCCCGCGGCGCGTGCGAAACGATAGCCGTCGCCGGTCGAGCCGGTCAAGGGATAGGATGCCCCGCCCGTTGCCACCAATACGGCATCAAACGGGTGTACTTTTTCACCGATCCTCACGCCGCAGGCGCGACCTTCCTCGACGATCAGATCCTTCACGTAAGCGTTCTGGATCTTGACGCCCTCCTGTCGCGCGGCGCGCACCAGCGCGTCCACCACGTCGCGGGCCTTATCAGACACAGGGAAAACGCGGTTGCCGCGCTCCACCTTTAAGGGTACACCTAGCTCCTCAAAAAACGTCTCTGTTGCGGCACTGTCAAAGCGACTCCACGCGGAATACAGAAAGCGGGCATCTCCCGTTACATTCTCAAAAAAAGCTTCTCTCGTGCAATGGTTGGTCACGTTACAGCGCCCCTTGCCCGTAATGGCAAGCTTGCGCCCGCAACGTTCGTTGCGCTCCATCACCGTGACCGCCACGCCCATACGCGCGGCGTGGATCGCGGCCATCAGGCCCGCGGCACCACCGCCGATGATGCAAAGTGTTTTTTCTGCCATATCAGTTATTCTTATCGTAGACGTTGTACTCGTCCCAGATCTCTTCCAGGCGGCGCAGGCGCGAGGACACCTCGTCGTGACGCGCCATCGAAACCGCCGCCACCATTGCGTTGATGATACTCAGGGGCGCCGCCAGAGAGTCCACAAAGGACGCCATATCGCTGCGCGCGGTCAAAAGCTGGTCGGCAAAGGGAGCAAGGGGCGATTGGTTGCTATCGGTCAGCGCCACCACGTTGGCACCGCTGTTGTGCGCATACTGCACCGCACGCACCGTGCGGCTGGAATAGCGAGGAAAGCTGATCGCGATCAGCACGTCACGCGGGTCGATCGAAAGGATCTGCTCGAACATCTCACTGCCCGAGGAAACCTCCACGTGAGAAACGTTGTCGAACATCAAGCGGAAATTAAAGGTCAAAAAACCCGCAAGCGATGCCGACGAACGAGAACCGATAATATAGATGTTGCGCGCCGTGGCGATCCGTTCGACCGCGTGCTCAAAAGCGCTGCGATCCAACTCCTCCAACGTGCGCTTGATCTTGTCGGCGTCACCCAGCAGCACCTTGTCCAGCACCGTGGCACGGTCCATCAGATTATCTGCCACGCCCATACGCTGCGCCGCCGTCAGATGCGTGCGCGCCAGCTCCTGCAGAGCGCGCTGCATTTCGGGATATCCCTCAAATCCAAGCGCGTTGGCAAAGCGCACCACCGTGGATTCGGACACCTCCACCACCGCGCCCAAGCGCGATGCCGTCATATATGCCGCACGGTCATAGTGTTCCTTAATATATTCTGCGATCTGGCGTTGCCCCTTCGAAAAGGAAGCAGATTTTTCCGCCATCAGCTGCAAAAAATTTTGTTTCAAGGACGTCACCCCCTATCTTTTTTATTATACCTCTCTCACGAATAAAAGTCAAGAAAAATCTTGCAAATGCAAGTTTTTTCTTGCAAAAAAAGAGTGTGCGCCCCCGACGGCTTCCCCAACTCGCCTTTCTTCAGTGCAAAAAAACTCCCCGCAAGCGTTTGCTTGTGGGGAGTTTTTTCTTTTTAACTGTTTCGCCGTTTTGAGTGAGCAGATTTTGATGCAGATTGTGCTTGCACGGCGCGCAAGACGTACAACACCGTACGCCAAGCGTCGCGCAAGTGCGCTATGCGCAAAATATGCCGTTCAAAAATTAGCCGACGATACCGGAGCGTTCAATACCCTGCACCAGGTACTTCTGGCAGAACAGGAACAGAATGATCAGCGGAATGCAGGCCATCAAGCCAAATGCATAGGACTGTGCCGTTTCGAACGCGCCACCTGCCTGCGTTGCCGTAACAACCAGACTGGTCAGTTCCTTACCTGTGATAAACGCCATGAACTCGGGCTTCGGCGTGCTGATGAAGAACAGATTCAGATAGAAATCGTCCGTCCACTGCCAGCAGAAGGAGAACAGGAACACGGTGATCATCATGGGTACGGAGATGGGCAAAATCACCTGGATAAAGGTGCGGAAGGTATTGGCACCGTCCAGATAGGCAGATTCCTCCAGCTCATCAGGAACGCCGCGGAAGAACTGTCTGAGCAGGAAGATGTACAGACCGTTCTTAAAGGCAAGCGCCGTGATAGAGAGCAGCAGAAGCGGCACGATGGTGTTGAGCAAGCTCAGCTTGCTGAAGTAATTGTAGATCGCCGCCTGAAGTGTACCGTGGGGAACGACCAGGGTCAGGATCACCGCGAAGAAGATGATCTTACTGCCGCGGAACTTGAACTTTGCAAGACCGTAGCCAACAAGGCAACAGGAAAGGGTCTGCAGAACCGCTACGCCAAGGGACAGGCCCAAGGACTTGAAGAAGAATCTGAGATATCCGCCGTCCGTAAAGATGGCCTTGTAGATAAGCAAGGAAAGGTTACGGGGCACGTTCACGACCGTGGAGTCACGATAGTCGATGGGGTCCTTAATGGACTGAATGATCATCGTGATGAACGGCTGAATGACCACGAAGGCAATGCCAATGAGGAGCATCAAGCGGAAGATGTACCAAACGGTGTTCTTCAGGAAATAGGTGGAGAGGAATTTCTCCTTCAAGCGCTGCTTGAGAGCAGTACGCTCGAACTCAACGCGAATCTTGTTTTTGGACTCACGCTTTACAACGGGGGTGGATTGTGCTTCATTCGTCATAATTCAAATTCCTCCTTCCTTAATCTCTTCTCTGGTAGAAGACGTAGGCGGAGAAGATCAGGGCCACAACGCCGACGATCAAAAGCACCACCAGGAAGTACATCCAACCCATCGCCGCACTGACGTATTTACCGCCCGACGTCGCGAAGGTTTGGTTGATAACCTCCATAACCGAGTTGGAGTCGGTCGTAAAGCTGTCAATAATGGTATAAACGCCGTTTACCAGGATCATCGGGCTTACCATCGGGAAAGTGATCTTCCAGAAGGTTTCCCAAGAGGTTGCGCCGTCAATCTCACAGGACTCGTAGATAGCGGGAGAGATCGACTGCAGAGCCGCAAGGAAGATCAGGATCTGTACACCGGAACGATTTACGATATCCGCGATGCTTGCCACGGCGCTGATGATATACTCGACCAGACTTGCACCAAAGCCAAGGTTGGAGAAGATATCCTGCAGCAGCTTTTCCAAAGCGAGGTTGCTCTTTACACTATCCGCCGCACTCTCACCGGCGCCAAGGTCGATACCCGTGCCGGAAAAAGAGTAAGACACATTCAGAATGCTTTCCATCATACCCGTAGAAACCACAACGGGCAGGAAGAAAATCGCACGGAATGCGGCGCGTCCCACCATTTTTTGGTTCAGAATGACCGCCACAAAAAGCGAAAACAGAAGGATTGCGGGAATATCGAAGGCGATCTCCTTCAGACCCACCAAAAGGGTCTGAAGGAAGTCGGCGCTGCCCGTAAGGGCCTCACGGTAGTTTTCCCAACCAACGAAGATCTCGTTTCTGGTACCCGTCTCCACGGTCATAAAGCTGACTCGGAAGGAGGTGAAGATGATCGGCAGGTAGATCAGAATAAAGCCCACAACAAAGGGGAGCACGAAGAACCAGCCCGCGCGCGCCTTGCGGCGGTCAAGGGAGGCAATCTTCTTTTTCTTTGCAGGCGCGACGGCCTGCTTTTTGACAGTTTGTGTCATTTTATTTCCTCCCTTCCTTAGCGCATGATCACAACGTAGCCGTACGCCTCGATCGTGTAGGTTACGCCGTTGTAGGTAGTTTGAATGGTATAGTCGTTGAAGTTGAGCAGAAGCGTCTTATAAACGTCATTCTTGCTCTCGCCGTAGGAAACAGCAACCACGTTGTTATCAACAGCATACTTGGACTTAGGAGGATCGGGCATTACAACCTCTGCCTCGGGCTCCTCTTCCTCGTCGCCTGTTTCCTCGTCACCGTCCTGTGCGGGGCCTTCTTCCTCTTCTCCACCCTCATCAGATGCGGGGGGCTCGGGGGTGGTACCGGTCAAGGCGTAGTGCAGCAGATCGTCCACCTTGACAAGAGAGTTGGCAAGATCATTGGAGTTGTAATAGCCGTCAATCTCCAGGCCTCTGATGATAACCTCGTAGATCTGCTCCCAGCCGATGCTTTCCACAAGCGTGTCAACATCTCTCTCGTCAGTGCCGAACAGGAACTCGAGCACCTGCACATCGGACATCACAACGTCAGAGCCGGTGATAGTCATCAGCGCCTCAAGCGCCTCGAGGCTGCTATCCGTGCCGTTGACATACGTATCACGATTCAAATCGGTGAGCACGTAGCTCTTCGTTTCAACGCCGTTGAGCAGCGCCACGTACTCGGCAATGGCGGCTTCAAGAGAATCCTTTGCATCCTTCAAAATCTCGCTGTTAACGTTGTTTTCACGCAGCAGGTCATAGCCGATCTTTGCCTTGAGCAGGGTATCCTTTGCCTCCTGCATTGCGTTGCACATGTTCGCATAAGGCGTGATAACGTAAGCGTTCAACAGATCGCTCAGCGCCTGTGCCTGCTGCTCGGTAAGCACGGGGGTTCCCTCAGGTCTCCAGGTCTTCATAAGCGAGTTGTCCTCATTCCAAGCAAGCTGCTCCAGCATCATCTTCATGCCGGCAATCATCGTGCCGTTATGAATGTTGCTGATCAGCTGTGCCGCGCCGCTGATGGTAACGCGAGCATCGCTGAGCAGCTGAAGCTTGGCAACACGGTCTGCCTCGATCTGCTCGGCAATGGCCTTTTTGGCCTCCTCGGCGGCATCCATGATGTCCTTGAGAAGCTCATCCTCGTCGGGCACGCGGCTGGCGTCCAGACGCTCCCAATCCACGAGCAGCTTGGTCTGCACATCGGCAAGCACACTGTTGAGCTCGGCATAGATCTCAACAAGGCGTTTCTGCCAGATGTCGTAACGTACGGAATAGTTCTGGGAAAGAGCCTCATCGCTCTTGAGGTAGGAGGAAGCCTCCTTTGCATAGCAAAGCACAAAGTATGCGGAAGCACCGCACTCCATTGCCTTCAGCATTGCATAACTGAGGTTACCCTCCATATTCATGGGCGTACCGGCAAATTCCTTATAGCCATGCAGCACCACACCAGCAAAAGGAACGGCGCTCAGCTCGGCAATATAACGGCTGGAGTCGATCGCCACGTTGAGAATGTGGTTGGCGTAGCCCCAGGTGTAGGCATTGCCGCCGTCCAGCATGATGTCATAATTCTTACCCTTGAAGTAGGCAAGGCCCTCGACAACATACTGCTTTGCTTCCTCACGAAGCGTGGTCTTATCCTCGTCAAAGTCGGAGTTCAGAGAGTTACCAAGAGTACCAAGCGAAATGCCGGTAGCGCCGTACTCTGCATACTCCTCCTCCAGCGCCTCATAGAAGTAGCTGTAGGTTGCGGGAGAAAGCACCATTTGGAAGTAGCTCACGAAGGACTGGTAGGTTGCGGAATACACTCTCTTCGCCGTGTAACGGTTATCGATCGTACGAGCAGCGTGCTTCTTCATGCTAAGCGAGCCGCCCACGTCCGCCTGGGAGGTGTATACGAAATCGAAATCGGGGTACAGGCTCAGCGCGCCCTTGGTCGCTGCGGCCTTTTCCAGCAGATCCTCAAATCCGCTGTCACCGCCGACTGCGCTCTCCCAGTCCAGATCGTAGGGCACATCGGCGTAAAGACCGCCATTGGCATAGCCCTTCATTTTGAAGTTAACGTTAGTTACACCATTTGCTGCCAGATAATCGTACATCGTGGCGATGTCCTCAAAGCTGGTAAGCGAAACCGACACGGTAACGGGCATGGAAAGCACCTTCTGGATCGTATCCATGCAACCGAAGGTTTCGATATAAAGCGGGATCGAGGTGGAAACGTCAGCTGCGGTCAGACGGTCAAAGCCGTTGTTCTGGCTTTCCAGATACTGACGGTAAGCGCAAGCCATACCGAGCCAGGAGCACTCGTAGTAGCTGCTAAGATTTGCTTCCTTAGCACGCGAATCATCACTGAGCATGATGTAGCGAATGCTGTAATCGTCGGTGTAACGGCGGCCTGCGTAAACGTTCCAGCCACCGGAAGACTCATCGGACTGTCTGGTGGTGAACTCAGGGATCACAGAGGCGTATTGCAGGTTGCTTCTGTGATTATTTCGAATGATTGCCAGAGAATCGCCTTCCTCAATAATGGCCAAGAAACCGCGGCTCTCGCTGGTATAGCCCGTTTTATCCGCCAGGGCGTTGTAATCATTCTTGGAGATCCAGTTGCCTTCCTTGTCCGCATACGAGGTCTCTACCTGTCCGAACACGGGCATACGCATCACCTCATTGTGATAGCCGGAAAGCTTATCTTGAAGTGCGTAGTCGTCGCCGTAAACGTTCGAGAAGGTGGTGGTCGTGGAATCCAGCTCGTACAGAACGCCCGAGCCGTCGGGAATAAAGCTGTAGCCGTCGTTCTTCTTGTAGGAAGCGCCCATGTAAGGAAGGATCTTGAAATTCTTTACACGGTACACAGTCTCGTCATAGCGAAGACCGTTGCCTGCAAGTGTCACGGATACACCCAGATCATCGATCTTGTACTCCAGCGCCATCTTGAATACGGCGGGGGAGGTAGCGATCTCTTCAAAGTTGACAAGATCGTAGTCGTTGTCCATTTCCTCGAAGGAGTACTCAGCGCAGTAGGTGCGAATGATATCCTCCAGCCAGATCTTATCCTTTTCGGTCGCATTTACGTCAAGAACGTAAATATCAAGGTTCTTTTCCTTGGTAACAGGATACTTCTTTGCAATTGCCTCACGCTTGGTTTCGCCAAGCTTTTCATCGGTATAGAAGAAATCGTTAAAGAATCCCTTGAACTTGTCAAAATCTCTCTTCGTGATCGCTTTGTTGTTGTAAGCTTCCTCTACGAATTTAAGGATCTTGGTCTCAAACGCACTGCGCTCGATCATCTGGGGCACGAGCATACGAGCAGAGGGCTCACCGATCGCGTACTCTACACGCAGACCGTTCTTGATGTGCTTCACCGTGATCTGATCCTTAAGGGCAGCGTGGGTATAGCTGTTCAGGTCCACGTCAGCACCGTTATACGAATAGGTGAACACGATCTGGGACATAAGCTCAGCGCGCACGTTCGCGGACTTGTTCGTCTCGTTCTTCATGCTCCAGGGATTGGTAAACAGGACCTCTCCCGTTTTCTCGTTCTTGTAAGCAACGATGCCCATGGCCGCGTCGCAGTAGAGTGAGTACTCACCGTTGGAGTAATACTTCTCCATATCCTCGATGTATTCCTCGGCCGTTTCATACTCACCGTTCACGTACTTATCATTCGGCAGCTCCACAGCGTCCGAATCATCTGCCGCAGCTGCGGCAAGCGTCAACGCCGGGATCATACCCACCATCATCAGCACAGACAAGAGGGCGCACAACAAGCGTATTAACTTTTTGTTTTTCATCATTTCACTTCTCCTTTCTGTGCATAGTTACAGTCGGTATACAACTTCCGACACATAGTTGGTGATGAAGGTCACGATATCCATGATCAGCGAGGTAAACAGGATCGCAAGGAACATGATAAATGCCATACCCACGATCGTGCCGAGCACGGTCAGAACATTCTTGCCCATGGGATAGTCGTGCGTTACCATCGTACCAAAGAAGATCAGGAAGCCGGCCCAAATAAAGCCGATGGTCACAAGCAGACCCAGAAGGTCCGTCTCCTCCATAACGATGTAGTTGGAGAAGAAGGTCGTGGGGATCATCGTAAGGGGCAGAGGCAGGAGCGAGTAGCCCACGGCGACGATCACGTCACGCAAGCTGCCCTCACCCTCAAACAAGGTGGTCAGACACCAGTTTGCGATCGCAAACAGGAACACGGGGACCACGACCACAAGAAACTGCATAAAGATGGTAGAATACTCACCCTTAGGATTCATCACATAGCCGACACCCACGCTGCGGTAGAACATACCGATCACGGTAATGCCCATAAACACCAGCGCCGCGCGCACAGAGCCGCGCTTTTCGTGCTTCAGATCCCAGAAGCCGTCAAACGGATGGAACATCACGTGGAAGACGTACATCAGCTCTTCCTTGAAGGTGCGCTTGCCACCGGAAACCGCTGCTCTCTTGTTGATCTTGTTGGCGTATTTGAGGAACTTGGAGATCAGGATCACTGCTACCACGATGACCACGGGGATCAGGAGGAAGAAGCGGGACATCCACTCTCCGCGCAGCTCCTTGTACGCGATGGAATAGTTGTTAACGTCGTAAGCGGCCTTGTAGTTTTCCAGGGCCTCCTCGAAGTTGTTCTCGCGGAACAGCGAGTTACCGATACCGATATAAGCGGCATCGTAGTTAGAGTTACGCATCAGGATCTCTTTCCAGGCGTCGATCGCTTCGTCATACTGGCGGTCGTTCTGATAGCGCAAAGCGCTGATCAGCACGTCGCCGTACTCGGTGCGGTTGTAAACCACGATCTTCTGGTTGGCATTATCGCCGTCCAGCACCAGCATCGTGTCACCCTGGTAAGCGATCGCCTTGATCGCGGAAAGGTTACCCAGCTGAGTACCCGTGTCGCCAAAGGCGAACAGCAGGTTGCCGTCATAGTCGTAGGTATAGATCTTACTGCGGTTGATGTCGATGATAGACCAGGTCTTCTCGGGACCGCAAGCAACGTCCTCCACGCGGGAGACCTCGTTCTTCTTGGCGGGATCCACGTACTGGTTCTGGAAGTCGATCTCGCCTGCGGGCGGCCAGAAGCCATTACGGCGCATGATCTCGTCACCGGCGGGGTTCAACAGCTTACAGGGAGCATAGGTGCCCGCCGTGCTCTGCGCGGTGATGGCGCTTGCCATCTGGTCCTTCAGCTTTTCGTTGTAAATGGTAGCATAAATGAAACCGTTCTCATTGATATCCACATTATTATAAGGATAGGAAATGACAGTCTCACTCTGCTCACGCTGCTCCTTGGACTGGAAGCGGCGCCAGATCTGATCCCAAACCGAGGAAACGGACTGCTGCGCACCGATGAAGCCGGTGAACACGCCCTCATCCGTCATAACGATAACACCCTCGTTGGTCTCGGAGGAAACCACGAACAAACGGTCATAGGAGTCCACCGCGATAGCAACGGGCCAGTACACCGATCCGTCCTCAAAAAGCTCGGACTGGGGCTCGTCGATGATCGAATGGAACGTACCGTCCAGATTGAAGGTAACGATACGCTTTGCCTCGGTGTCGCACACGAAGATGCGGCCCGGGTACTTCAGCTCCGTACCCTCATAGCGGTCCTCGGTGACGAACAGACCGCGGGGCTTGGAGAATTTGTCCATAATCATCTCACCGTTCATAAAGGTGGAGATCTCAAAACGCAAACGGTAGTATCTGTCAAGGCAAAGGATACGGTTATTTCCTGTGTCGGAAATATAAACGTTACCCTCGCCGTCCACCGCCATATCGCTTGCGTTCAGAAGCGAAAGATCAAGACCCATTGCAGCGGCGTCGATCGTCTTTTGCGCAGTGTATGCGTCAGGCGAGTAAAGCGCCTTGCCGTCAATCGAGTAGGTGTAGGTCTGATAGGTCTTTGCGGCTGCCATCGGAATGGAAAGAAGCATCACGAAGACGAATAGCAGACACAATATAGAAGTAAACTTTTTCACTGTTATTCCCCTTTCGTTTAGTCTTTCATACCGGAGGAGCCCATCGTTTCAATGATGTTGGACTGAGAAATGACGAACACGAGGATCGGCACCAGCATCATGATCACCATCGATGCCGCAGATGCACCGGCACGCTTGATACCGCCTGCCATGATCTGACCGATCGCGTAGTTGAAGGATTTGAGCTGCTCGGAGTGGATGTAGATCGAAGAGCCCGCGTTCCACAAGCCCTGGAAGGAGTAGATGATCAGAGTCAGCCACGCGGGCTTAACCATGGGCATCGCGATCGTCCAGAAGGTGCGGAGCTCAGTGGCGCCGTCAAGACGCGAGGACTCCAGCACGGCGTTGGTCACGTTGGTCTCCATGAACTGCTTCATCAGGTAAAGGCCAAGAGAGGAGGACCAAGCAGGAATGATGATCGCCCAGTAGCTGTCCAGAAGGCCCAGAGCCGTCATAATGATGAAGGAGGTGATGCCCGTAACCGTGGAATGGAACATCAGCGAGGTACGAACGGTGCGGAACATCATGCTGCCGCCCGGGAACTTGATCTTCGCCATAGCGTAAGCGGCAAGCGAGGAGCAGAACAGGTTGCCCACCGTACCCGTTACAGAGGTGAATACGGTGTTGAAGATGTAACGCGAGAAGGGTACCCAAGAGGTGTTCATCAGCATAAACAGATCTCGGTAGTTTTTGAAGGTCGGGTTAACCACGTAGAAGCGGGGCGGGAACATCCAAAGCTCATCCAGGGGCTTCAAGGACTGCATGATAACGTAGACCATGGGCAGGAACATGAAGATACCCAGAATGGACAGGACGATCGTAATACCCGCGTCACCGCCCGCCGAACGGTTCAGTACGACTTTATGTTTTCTTGTACGAAGCTTTTTCGACATATTACGTACCTACCTTCGAGAGCATTTTCTTGACCAGCATGTTCGAGCCGATCATCAGGGCGAACAGAAGCACCGCGATGGCCGAGGAGTAACCAACCTCGAAACGCATACTGCCATAGTCGTCCAAATGGTGCATGATGGTGTGAGCCGCGTAGTCCACGGAGGGGAAGCCGCAAAGCGCGGTAACGACGCCGCCGAAGCCGAACGCAGAGGTGATTGCCATGATAGCACCGAACATCAGCTGCGGCTTCATCGAGGGAAGCGTGATATACCACAGCTCCTGCCAACGGTTACGCACGCCGTCCACGGCACCTGCCTCGTACATGGATCTGTCGATACCCTGCAAACCTGCAATGAAGGACAGGAACGAGGTGCCGAGCGAGGTCCACAGTGCGACCACGATACAAAGGGGCATGATGTAGTTGGCATCTCTGAACCACTGGATCTCTTCCGTGATCAAACCAAGGTTCAAAAGGGTTGCATTGACCCAGCCATAGGAGTCGCCCGAGAACAGCGTACCCCAGATCAGGTATACCTGACCGGAGATAGAGGGTGCATAGAAGACCAGCGTAACAACAGCGCGGATCTTGGGGGGCAGCTCGTTGATGAACCATGCAACAAGCAGGGACATCAGATAGGAGGCAGGGCCCACGATGATCGCAAAGATCAACGTATTCTTGATAGCGATGATGAAGATATCATCCTGCAGGAAAAGCCGAATGTAGTTATCGAAAAACACGAAATTCGGCATCTGCAAAAGGTTAAAGTCCGTAAAGCTGATGACAATGGAAAGCAAAACGGGAACCACGGTAAACAGGGTGAAGATCAGCATGTAGGGGGCGACCATCAGGTATGCCACCTTGTTCTTCTTCATCTCATTCCATGTCCACTGTGCTCGCGTCATCTCGCCACGAACAGCCGCTTTTTTATTCGACATGTGCATTTCTCCTTATAACGCTTTTAATAAGAATGTAGGAAACCGTCACTGATTTCGAATGGCGTACACCAGCTCACCCAGCCACTTGATGGTGTCGGCAAAGCCGGTCTTGTTCACTTGCTCGAATCCCGCAATAGCGGCCTCCAGCATTTCTGCGTTTTCCTTCTTGATGCCGTCCATCATCTTATTATAAGTGGTGGCAGCGGCATCGATCTGTGCCTGTGTCATTTCCTCGATTTCGGCGGCATATGCGAACTTCACCTGGCAGATACGCTTTTCCACACGGGAGGCGTGCGTTTCCTTACGCTCTCCTCTGGGAAGATCGTCATAGTGCTCACATTCCAGCGTTTCCAGATCGAACTCGGCACGCTTTCTTGCGATCTCCTCGTTGATCTCGGAGATATAGCTCTGCAGCTCGGTTACGGGGTTGGCATTGTCGTTATACGCGGCAAGGAATGCGAAGTTGGTATAACGGCCGATAATGTACGTACCGGGATAGTTGGGAATGGATGCAAGGTTGTTGAACTGGTAGGAAAGCTGCTTGTATTCAGCCGTCGTCCAGGGCATCTCGGCAAGCGCGAACTTGTTGGCGGTTGCGTGCTTTGCAGAGGGACCCATGATCGCTACCATCTCGTTGGAGTACTTGATCTGGCAGTCAGCCCCGACGTGCCAAACCATGAAGTCCCAGGCGCCCTCCACGTTCGTGCAGCCGTTCATCATAACGATTGCGGAGGAGGTGGAAACCGACACGTTGTTGATCACGGGAGCGCCGCTGTCATCCAGCAGGTCGTTGCCCTCGGCATCCTTTTCGATGATACCGGGCATCGGGTAGAACTCCCAAAGGCCCTTGATCTCGGTTGCGAAAACGGTCAACTGGTTATAAGTGGCGTTGTAGCCGGCGAAGCCGATCGGCATCTCACCGGTACGGAAACGGTTTGCAAAGTCGTAGGAGAGGGGGAAAGAATACATGGTGAAATAGCTGCACATGGTATCGAAGGACTCCAGACCCACGTTAGAGTCCAGATTGATTCTCATACCGTCGTCGGCAAACAGCTCACCGCCCATCTGGTAAAGGAAGATCTTGTAGTCGGTGTGCATACCGATCTCCATGTTGTTGGCCTGCAGGATCGGGATAGCGGCAAGAATGTCGTCCCAGGTCTTGGGGACCTCAAGTCCAAGGTCGGCCAACACGTCGATACGCAGGAACATCATGTTGAAAGCCTGCGATTCGGGCAGACCGTAATAGTGGAACGCACCCTGTGCGTCCTCAATGCCCATAACGATCATTGCTGCCTCGTTGAACTGTGCATCGGGATTTTTGATGCGCTTGCCGTTTGCATCAAGGATGGGCTGATAGTTCTCGTCCACCTCGTATTCCAGTGCGAAATCGGCGAAGCCCTCCATGTTTTCAATAGGAAGCAATGCGCCGCGGATCGCGTAGTTGATAACCGTGTCCTCAGCGACACCGATGTATACGTCAGGGCCCATACCTGCCAGCACGGAGGGCAGCAGCGTACCGCCCGCAACGAGCTGAAGGTTTACGGTATCACCGTAGATACGGGTGAAGTCGTTATTGATCAGGTTACGAAGAACCTGTGCCTGGTCACGGCCGGTGGCGATCCACACGTCGACCACGTGCTCGCCGGTCTCGTCCTCAGAGTTGGCACCCATACGGTCGTAGTTACGGAAGAAGGACATGATAAAGCTCTTGATCTCGTGCCACAGGGACGCAAAGAAGCCGGCAGTAGCTTGGGGCGCCTCCTGCTCGAGGGGCTGGATCACCAGACAGTCAAGCTGCAACGGCTGGGTCTTGGCATCACCAAGCCAGGTACCAAGCGAGCCGATGTAGGACTTGAGCTGCGTGAGGTACTTCGCGATCTCGTCCTCGTTACTACCCATACGCTCAAGGAGCCAAGCGATCTTTTCCAGCGTTGCCACGTTCGAGCTCTTCTCGCCCGTGATCTCGGTCAGCTCCTCAGCGATCGCATAGAACTCGCGGGACTGAAGGATCATATCCACCAGCACGTCGGGCATGATGCGGGAAAAGCCGTAGTCACGGTACTCGTCAGGGGAAGCACCGGTCAGCTTCAGGATCGCCAGATAGTCGTCGTTAACGGCGTTCAGAGCAGCCTCGACGCGGCGCACGATGTCGCCCATAGAGCCGATGGTAACCTCAAGCTCGATGGTGTAGGTCACACCTTCCTTGAAGTAGAAGGAGTAGGTCAGCAGATTGCCGTCGGCGTCGGTCGCACCGTCGTTCATCAGCGAGGACTGCCAGTCGGCGCTGTAGTTGAAGCGCAGCTGACCTGCCTCAGCAAAGGGAATGCCATCGTAGTAGCCGGCCTCACCCTCGCTCACGCCTTCACTCTTAATGTACAGGGAACGGTTGACGTACATACCGTCCAGCACGTTCTGACGGAAGCGTGCGGCGATATCGTACATACCGCTGCTGGAGACGCGGAAGGAGTAGCTTGCCCACTGGCCCGCCGTCTGCCACTTCTCACCGCCGATGGTGTTGAGCACCACGCGGTTGGTGTCAGAGGGCTGCGTTGCAGCATCGCTGCGGTCCTCGATGGGGTAGATGGTCTGCGTAGAGGTAGCACCCGTGTACTCGGACTGGATCACGATGGTGTCCTTGCCCGACTGGCGCTGCTCTTCGGTCAGCGTTTCCAGATATTCCTCGTAGCTGTTGTAGCTTTCGTGAGGGATCAGCTTGATCTGCTTAATGGTCATCGGCTCGTTGACAGCTTCAAGGGAAATGGTTGCCTTGCCATTCTCGCCCGGCTCGACCAGGAACTCGAAGCTTTCGATGTAGAAGCCGTTGACGTCACGCAGCTCGTAAACACGCCACTCAGGCACGTCCTTGAAAGCGGGACGAAGCTCGTTGTTGTCAATATCCGTGCCCATGTAGCGAACGGTGTACTTTTCCGTGAAAGCACTGGTGCCCGCGGTCCAAACCTCGGGAATCTGAACCTCAAGATAGCCGTCCTTCTTGGCAAGTGCAGCAGCATCAAAGCCGCTGCTCAGCGCCTCGTCATAAAGCTCGTCAACGCTCTTGTCGTCATCGGTCACCTTTGCGGCAATGTAGGTGTTCTTCCAGATCTTCGGAAGCGTCACGTAACGCGCCTCTGCAAAGGGGATCTTGTCATTGATTCTCAGAATACGCTCGATCGCCGTGGACTTGGTCTTTTTGTCGTTGGTAGGATCGTCGTCATCGTCGGGAATGGTATCGTTGGGGTAATACTCGATCACGATACTGTACTTTTTCGCCTCGGTAATGCCGGGGATCTCCCAGGTCACGGTGCCTGTGCCTGGCGTGTAAAGCGTACCGTCGACGGGTTTGAACTGATTTTCGTCAACGCCCTCAATCTTGAGATAATCAGCACCGTCGATCTCGATGGCTTCGGTGCCTGGCTTGACCTGCGAGAGATACTTGGAGCTATACTCCTGGTAGCTGATCGCATTCAGCTGTTCCCTGATTTCGGCAAGGGTCCTGTCAGTCGTGGACTGATCCTCCTCGGCGGACACCGATACGGTGAAAAGACCGCCAACGAGGAAGCAGAGCGCCAGAGCAAAGGCCACTAACCGGTGGAACTTGGTTGTTTTCATACTTTCCTCCTCTTGTTCCGATTGCACTTGCAATCTGTGGTATGTTTCGCAGCACGGGCGGGCTTTCGCCCGTGCCGCGCGACGATCGTGCGCCCGCGTACATCATAAATAAAACGCGGAAAACCGCGCCCCACAAAAATGCACGAAAGCCATCGCCGTGTGGCCTGCCACAGAGCAGACCTCGACGTATGGCAATATTTTAGCACAATCGCCCGGCAAAGTCAAGCGAAAATTGGGTCGCGCATTATGCATATTCGCGCGCGCGAGGGCAAAACGCGCCATTTCGGGCGTGCCCGGCAGGCAGGGGCAAGCCAACAAATTTCGGCACTTTTTTGTGTTTTTATTTTCCACCCCTCAGGAATGGTAAATTTTATTTACCCCACGAGTCTGTAAAGGGAGATTTCGCTTCCCTTTGCCAGCAAATTTTCGTCACTTTTCGCAAGCTTTATTTTTCGATCGCCACAAAAGGTAAATTTGATTTACCCGTCTGGCGATTTTTTTGCATTTTACGCCCTTTTAGGTGCGTCCGTGGTCGGCGTTTTTTTCTGTGCAGCATGCACAATTTTAGCACTCTTTTTTCTACGCGCGCGGCCATACGCCTTTCCTCCGTTTTAACAAAACGTTTACATTTCCAAGGAATTTTCGCTCCGTCCGGAAGCTTTCTTGCACAAAACACAAAACGCAGCACGCACTGTCGAACAGGATCGAAGCAAGTCGAACGCGCAAGCTTTTGCCCACCTTGCCGCAAGATCCGGCGAAAAAGCAGCGTTGCGCTCGGCTTTTGCAGCGGCGTGTCAATGCCGGTCGTGCACCGCAATAAAAAGCAGAACGCCAACGGTTTATGGCAAGCGGTCGCGCGGGAAACGGTTTCCCCAAAAAAAATTGTCGAAGCGCGCCGGTCGCGCAGCTTCGGCGCCACGAGGGGTGATGTTCACCCGTTTTTGGCAAGCTTCGCACTTTTTCTGCGGTCAGCGACAAGCAGCTCCCCCATACGACATTTTTTCAAATTTTGTTTTTGAGCAAAAGTCGTATCGAAAACACCACATCTTGACGCTTATTTTAAAAAAAGCACAAAATAAATGAAAAATTCTTCTGCTTTTTTTGAAAAAAGTATTGACAAAGTCATAGGACTTTTGTTATAATATAGACAGACAATCACAGGGTTGTCTATCCTTTCTTCTTTTCTCCTTTCAGGGCAGAGGTTTTACGTAAGGCAGATGCGTAAGATCCCTGCCCTGATCTGTTTTTCAAAAAAATTTTCGTTTTTTTCAAAAAAGGGGGTTGACAAACCATTTCCTTTCTTGTATAATAGGCGAGTACCGTTTGTGAAAGACCAAAACGGCCGATGGGAGCATAGCTCAGTTGGGAGAGCATCTGCCTTACAAGCAGAGGGTCATAGGTTCGAGCCCTATTGTTCCCACCAACGGCCCGGTAGTTCAGTTGGTTAGAACGCTAGCCTGTCACGCTAGAGGTCGTGAGTTCGAGCCTCATCCGGATCGCCAAGCTCCGCATCAGCGGAGCTTTTTTTGTGAATAAATCAAACTTCTTAAAATAAGGAGAAATATAATATGAGTATACTAAACGCAGAGAATATTACACACAGCTTCGGAGGCAGACAAACCCTTGAAGATGCAAGCTTTCGTTTGCTTAAGGGTGAGCATATCGGTCTTATAGGTGCTAACGGCGAAGGAAAATCTACTTTTCTTAAAATCATAACAGGTGAATTACAGCCCGACAGCGGAAATGTGGAGTGGTGCAGACACATCACATACGGATATCTTGATCAGTATTCTTCGCTTGAAAAAGGTAAAACAATAATGGACGTTTTAAGAGATGCATTCTCACACCTGAGCAGCCTTGAAGCTGAAATGATCAGCATATATGACAAAATGGGTGAAGCTGACGAGGACGAGCTTGCACGCATGATGGAAGATGTAGGAGAAATGCAGGAGATACTTGATTCTTCAGGCTATTATACAATCGACACAAAAATTTCCGAATATGCAAATGGTCTCGGTCTGGGCGAAATAGGACTTGACAAAGACGTAACCGAGCTTAGCGGAGGACAAAGAGCAAAGGTTCTGCTTGCAAAGGTTCTGCTCGAAAACCCGATGATTCTGATACTTGACGAGCCTACAAACTTCCTCGATGAAAACCATATCAACTGGCTCACTAATTTCCTTCAGAATTACGAAAATGCGTTTATTCTCGTTTCTCACGATATACCATTTTTAACAAACGTAACAAATGTTATATATCATCTTGAAAACACTACTCTCACGCGTTACAAAGGAACATATGATGATTTCCTTCGTATGTATGAGCTAAAGAAACAGCAGGTTGAGCAGGCATTTAAGAAACAACAGAAAAAAATTGCAGACCTTGAAGAATTTGTCGCAAAAAACAAAGCAAGAGC
>JAZRFG010000211.1:0-2790 GCA_045661265.1 Eubacteriales bacterium | reverse complement strand
CGTTGAAATAAATTCGTTGCATATTTATGCGAGGAGGTTGCATCATGAACAAGAAGGACATTAAGAAAGTGGTTTTGGCCTATTCGGGCGGCTTGGATACTTCCATCATCATTCCGTGGCTGAAGGAAAACTACAACAACTGCGAGGTTATCGCCGTTTCGGGCAACGTCGGTCAGGCCGACGAGCTGGAGGGCCTTGAGGAGAAGGCGATCAAGACGGGCGCTTCCAAGTGCTACGTGCTGGATCTCGGCGACGATTACGTAGACAACTACATCATTCCCTGCGTGAAGGCAGGCGCGATTTACGAGGAATATCTGCTTGGCACCAGCCAGGCCCGTCCCTGCATCGCAAAGGCGCTGGTCGACATCGCCCTCAAGGAGGGTGCCGACGCCATCGCGCACGGCTGCACCGGTAAGGGCAACGACCAGGTCCGCTTCGAGCTGACCATCAAGCGCTTTGCCCCCGATATGCCCATCATCGCTCCCTGGCGTGAATGGGACATCAAGTCCCGCGAGGAGGAGATCGACTACGCCGAGGCGCACAACGTTCCTCTGAAGATCAACCGCGAGACTAACTACTCCAAGGACAAGAACCTCTGGCACCTTTCTCACGAGGGTCTGGATCTGGAGGATACCGGCAACGAGCCCCAGTACGAGAAGCCCGGCTTCCTTGAAATGGGCGTTTCCCCCATCAATGCACCCGACGTGCCCACCTACGTGGAGCTGGAGTTCGAGCAGGGTGTGCCCGTGGCGCTCAACGGCGAGAAGATGTCTGCCAAGGAGATCATTCTTGCGCTGAACAAGGTGGGCGGCGAGAACGGCATCGGCCTTTTGGACATCGTTGAGAACCGCCTTGTCGGCATGAAGTGCCGCGGCGTGTACGAGACCCCCGGCGGAGCCATTCTTTACAAGGCGCACAGCGTGCTGGAAACGCTCTGCCTTGATAAGTACACCATGCACGAGAAGCAGAAGCTGGCCGTCACCTACGGTGAGCTGGTCTACAACGGCCAGTGGTTCACCCCCCTGCGCGAGGCACTTGCCGCATTCGTTGACAAGACCCAGGAGCGCGTTACGGGTAAGGTACGCCTGAAGCTTTACAAGGGCAACATGATCAACGCGGGCGCCTGGAGCCCTTACACGCTTTACAGCGAGGAGATCGCCACCTTTGGCGAGAGCAACTACAACCAGAAGGACGCAGAGGGCTTCATCAACCTCTTCGGTCTGCCGGTTCAGGTGCAGGCCATGTCCGAGCTGGGCAAGCTGAAGTAAAAATCCGCATCACGGACTGCCGTTCCCTTAAGGGGGCGGCAGTCCCGTGGTCTTTTATTAGGAACTTTTCGGGAGAACGATTATGGCTAAAATGTGGGCAGGCAGAACGGCGGGCGACACCGACCGTTTGGCAGACGATTTCAATTCCTCGATCCATTTTGACAGCAGAATGTATGCCGAGGATATCAAGGGGAGCATGGCGCACGCGGCGATGCTGGGTGCCAAGGGTATCATTGAAAAGGCCGAGGCAGACG
This sequence comes from Eubacteriales bacterium, assembly GCA_045661265.1. Classification (GTDB taxonomy): domain Bacteria; phylum Bacillota; class Clostridia; order Oscillospirales; family CAG-272; genus Firm-07. The sequence goes on along the minus strand of JAZRFG010000211.1, from coordinate 1,268 downwards.
TTCTGATTGAGGGATTGGCAGGTATTCTTGCCGACCTTGACAGCGGCAAGCTGGCGTTTGATATGAGCGCCGAGGATATCCATATGTTCGTGGAGCAGGTGCTGACCGATCGCCTTGGCGACGTGGGCAAGAAGTTGCACACGGCAAGAAGCCGCAACGACCAGGTGGCGCTTGACCTGCGCATGTATCTGCGCGGCGAGCTGGACGAGATCGTGGGGCTGACCCGCGGGCTGATCAGCGCCGTGACGGGAAAGGCCGAGGAGTACGCCGACGTGATCCTGCCCGGCTACACGCATCTGCAACGCGCCCAGCCGATCTTGTTCGGGCACCATCTGATGGCGTACGCGATGATGCTTTTGCGCGACGTCGAGCGCCTTGCCGACTGCCGCAAGAGAATGAACCTCTCTCCCATCGGCTGCTGCGCACTGGCGGGCACGACCTATGATACCGACCGCCATTTTGAGGCCAACCGCCTTGGCTTCGACGGCATTTGCCGCAACAGCTTGGACGGCGTTTCCGACCGCGACTTTGCCCTCGAGATGCTTTCCGCCCTCTCGATCTTGATGATGCATCTTTCCCGCTTCTCCGAGGAGATCATTCTCTGGTGCAGCTGGGAGTTCAAATTCGTCGAGCTTTCCGATGCCTACACCACGGGCTCGTCCATCATGCCGCAGAAGAAGAACCCCGACATGGCGGAGCTTGTGCGCGGCAAGACGGGACGCGTGTACGGCGACCTGATGGCGCTGCTCACCACCCTCAAGGGTATTCCGCTTGCCTACAATAAGGATATGCAGGAGGACAAGGAGAGCATTTTCGACGCGGTGGACACCGTGAAGATGTGCTTGCAGGTGTTTGCGGGTATGGTCGCAACGATGCAGGCGAACAAGGAGAATATGTACAAGGCGGCGCAAAAGGGCTTTATCAACGCCACCGACCTTACCGACTATCTGGTCAAAAAGGGCATGCCCTTCCGCAGCGCTTATAAGATCTCGGGCGGACTGGTGGCACACTGCATTCGCGAGAACACGGTGCTGGAGGATCTGCCGCTTGACGTCTACCGCGCGCAAAGCGAGCTGTTTGACACCGACCTGTACGAGGCGATCTCGCTTCGCACCTGCGTGGAAACACGCATTTCCGAGGGCGGCACCTCGCTTTCCTCTGTAATGGCGCAGATCGCTTACGTCAAAGAGCAGCTGAACGCTTGAAAGCAAGCGGTGGCTCCAAGGAGCCGCCGAGAACATTCTCGTCATAAACGGCGAGCGAAAGGA
>JAZRFG010000210.1:0-3044 GCA_045661265.1 Eubacteriales bacterium | reverse complement strand
GGCATGCTTAAGTAGTCCAAGACGGGCGCGAACATACCGATCGATTTGACGTTCAGCTCGTTGCAGGTGGCATAATACAGGGCGCTTTGTCCACCCTGCGACTTGGACATGATGTGAATATTGTCGGGGTCAAGATTGTATCTGTCACAGACGTACTCGATGCCCTTTTTAAGACAGGCAAGATTGGTGGGAATCGGGTAAGGGTACGACATGCCGCAATTGGGATATTTCTGGGCGTATATATTGCCCCACGCGTAAATGCTGTACACAGCAAATCCCTCGTCCGCCAGGTATTGTATCGCACTTTGATGGTTGTCGTTGAAATCTCCATTCCAATTGCTGAACGAGCTACCCGAGCCCTCCAGCCACAAAATCACCGGTGCCTTTTGGCCGTCGATGGTATAATTGGTCGGCAGCTTCAGGCGCGAGGTGGTGAACAGATCGTCCGACACCTTGTACGTCAGCTTCTCGGACACGGTGTTAAAGCCGTTGCGCTTTACTTCTCTTGGATTCTGCTGGCCACCGTAAAAGCGGATCGCGACACCTTCAAGCTCCTCGGTGGTGGCAATTTCGATATGGATAAAGTCACAGTTACTCGGAATACTCACCACGGCGCCATCGGTGTAGACAACAGCGGAGATCTTATCATACTCGGACGAGAAAAACTGAATGTATACTTCTCCGTGCGAAATGCCGAAATTCTCCATGGAAAGGCGTGTCGCGCCTCCCGTCTTGATATCATACGCGCTTCTCACGTAGTCCTCGTATTGCGAAATGCTATAACCCAAGTCATAACCCGACGTGACAGAACCGCGTTCCAGCTGCGCCTCCAGGCGCTTGTAGCTGCCGTTTGCGTCCGTGCCGGTCGTGACCGCCCGCACCCCGGTGTCGGCGCCCGCGGACGGCTCTTGGGTGCTTGCTTGTGCAGAAATCGGCAGCACAGTAAATGCCGACAACAGCAGCAGCACGGCAAGAAGGATAGACGAAATACGCATCAGTTTTGTTTTCATAACAGTTCCCCCGTGAAATTGTTCTACAAGAGCATGGGAATGCCCTTTTTCTCACATTATTATATCACACTTGTGCCCGATTGTAAACCCCTTTCGCATATAGAAAAGAGCCGATGCGAGAGATCGCATCGGCTCGGATTTGTATTATGCTTTCTTTTTGCGCTTTTTGACGATCAGCACCGTGACAAGCGCGGCGGCACCAAGTCCAACCGGCACCAGCACCGCGATCAGGATCACGCCAAGCTTGCTTTCAGGCAACGCTGCGATCGCCTGCTCCTTCCAGACCACACCGCACACGGTGCACTTTTTTTGCTCCAGTCCTTCCACGCCCGGCTGCGGCTCGACAACTACGACCCAGTCAGTGTATTTGTGACGACCGTTGGCGCGGACGAAATCCGTTTTGAATTCATCGCCGCACTCGCACACGTAATGCGTATATCCCTGGTCGCCACAGGTGGGCGGAACAACGCTGGAAACGTAGGTGTGCGTTTCCGTTTCGGGGCTGTTCGCGCGGATCCACGCCACGTTTTCCACCCAGCCGATCGGGATATTCTCATATTTGATCCCCAGCGCCGTGGTCACCTCTGCCACCTTGTTGCCGTAATCGGCGGCGCTGTGCCCGCCGCTGTTTCTGGGCAGCGTGACCAGCTCCGCATCGGAGCCGCCGTTTTGAAGCTGCTCGACCACCTCGACCATCTTCAGATATGGCGTTGCCGCATCGTCCGGCGCGCCCCAGATCTTCACCGGAACGCTGGCGGTCTTGACGTAATGTGTATTCGTGTAAATATCCGTTCTGTTGGTCGTCCAGATGCGCTGTGTCCAGAAGGTCTTACAATCGTCCATCGACTCTTCAAACAGCTCCTCCAGCGTGGCGCCGGTCAGGCCCGTCCACGCCTCGTTCATCGTCGCCAGCTTATCCAGATTCTGGCGCAAAAACGCCTTACCGTCCGGCTCATAGGCACAAAAGTTCTTCGATGCAAAGAAGGCAACGTCGCCAACAAAGCCCATATCCTCTGCAATCGCGGCGCGCGTGTCACTATACAGCGCCTCGCCCGGCATGCTTAAGTAGTCCAAGACAGGTGCGAACATACCGATCGAGTTGACGTTCAGCACGTTTTCGGAAGCATAATACAGGGCGCTTTGTCCACCCTGCGACTTGGACATGATGTGAATGTTGTCCGCGTCAATGTTATATCTGCTGCAAACGTACTCGATGCCTTCCTCGATACACGCCATATTCGTGGGGATCGGGTAAGGGAAAGACATGCCGCACTTGGGATATTTTTTGGCGTATACATTGCCCCACGCGTACACGCTGAGCACCGCATATCCTTCGTCCCTCAAATAGTTCAGATAGGTCTGCTTATCCGAATTAAAATCTCCGTCCCAGTGATAAAAGGAGCTTCCCGAGCCCTCTAACCACAAAACCAGCGGAACCTGATTGCCCTGGATCCTGTAATTGGGGGGCAGCATCAGGCGGGCCGTGGTGAACACGTCGTCCGACACCTTATAGGTCAGTCGCTCAGACGGCTCTCTCTTCGCTACTCTCTTTGCTTCGCTGGGGTCACCTCCCCCGCCGTAAAAGCGAAGCGCCAGCGTTTCCAGGTCCTTGGTGGTGCTGATCTCTATGCGAAGAAACTCACAGCCATTCGGAACGTTCGCCACGGAGCCATCGGTATAGGTAATGCTGCTGATCTTTGTGTAATCGGACGCAAAGAACTGCACATATATCGCACTGTGGTTCACGCCAACGTCCTCGATCGCAACGCGGGTGGCGCCACCCGTTTTGATGTCGAAGGCAGTTCTCACGTTATTCTCGTAATCGTCCATACTGTATCCCAGGTCGTAGGTGGAGGCAAAGGAGCCGCGCTCGACCAAGGCTTCCAGACGCTTGTAGCTACCGTTTGCGTCCGTGCCGGTCGTGACCGTCCGCGTACCGGTACCCGAGGACAGCGTGGAGCTGCTTGCACCGACAGACAGCGCCAGCGTGGTGAATGCCGACACAAAGAGCAGCACGGCAAGAATGATGGATGG
>JAZRFG010000209.1:0-5238 GCA_045661265.1 Eubacteriales bacterium | reverse complement strand
TTTTGGGCAAAATTTGAGAGAATTTGACCGACGGGAAAAAGCGCGAAGCCGCGCAGGGCGCACAAATGACGCTGTGGTACACGGTTTCCTTTGCCTCCCTCCGAGAGGGAGGGGGACCACGAGGTGGTGGAAGGAGAGTGCGCGCAGACCGGAAATACGTCTTATTTCTTGACCACGCCCACTCCCACAGGCGCTTTTTGGGGGTTCCGCCAACAACACACAGGGCGCGCACTGCGCGCCAGAGGGCGACCATTGGTCGCCCCTACGGTGTAGGCGGGTCGAGCTTAAACGAAATGGCCGTTCTCTCATATTGTAGGGGCGGTCATTGGCCGCCCGCGATCCGCGGCATATAAAAGAATGGGGGGGTAACGGCGAAAATGCCGTTACCCCCAAAACGGGTCGAGTTTTATTCACCCACGAGCGTGACCGTGGTGGGGACGTGCCCCGTGGCGGGCAGAAATTTTTGCAAAAGGTCGGCGGTGGAAAGGGCAAGACTCGCGGTGTTCAGACAGGGGTGCACGCCGATCTCGGCGTTTTCCAAAAGATCCCTGTCGATAAGCAATCGCACGGCGTGGGTCTTGTCGTTGATCAGTCCCATCACGCTCACCGAGCCGGGCAGAAGTCCGAGATGCTCTTCCATTTTCTCGCCCGAGGCAAAGGAAAGGCGCGCAACGCCAAGCTGCCCCGAGAGCTCCTTGGTCTTAAAGGGCTTGTCCCCGGGCATCAAAAGCAGATAGAAATCCGTCTGCTGGCGGTTGGTGAGAAACAGGTTCTTGCACATTTTAGTGCCCAAACGGGTGTCGATTTTCGCGCACGCCTCCATCGTTTCGGCGGTATCGTGCGCCACGTGGCGATAGGGAATGGCAAGAGAATCCAAAAAATCATAGACCGCGACCTCGCGCGGCGTGAGCCCCGCGGTATCGGGGCGCCCCGTCGTGACGGGGGAAACGTAGATCTCGCTCATATCAAATTCCTTTCCTGCCCTCTTCGCAAAGCTCGCGCAAGGGGCACTTCGCGCACTTGGGTGAGCGCGCGGTGCAGACGTCCCGCCCGAACTGCACCAGGCGGTGGCATAGATCGCTTTGCTCGGCGGGATCGACCAGTTTTACCAAAATACCCTCCACACGGGTCGGGTTTTTCTCATTTTGCGGGTACATACCAAAGCGTCCGCAAAGGCGAATGCAGTGCGTGTCCGCCACGATCGCGGGCAGGCCAAACAGGTCTCCGCGTAAAAGATTGGCGATCTTGCGCCCCACGCCGGGGAATAGCAAGAGCGTATCCATGTCCGCGGGCATCTCGCCGCCGAAATCCTCGATCAGCATGCGCGACGCGTCCACGATGTTCTGCGCCTTCACACGGAAAAATCCGCACGGCCGCACGATGTGCTCCACCTCGGCCACATCGGCATACGCCATCTCCTCGGCGGTGGGGAAGCGCGCGAAAAGCTCACGGCACACGATGTTCACCCGTGCGTCGGTGCATTGCGCGGAAAGGCGCCCCATCACCAGCAGCCGCCACGGGTCACCGCCGGATTCCAGGGCACAGACAGGCACGGGATAGACCTTTTTCAGCGCCTCGACGATCGCCGCCATGCGCTCTCTTTTTTCTTTTTGGGTCACGGACTCGCCCCCCTTGTTTTCGTTCTCGGTAAAAGTATATCACAAAGCGTCGCCGTTGTCAATTTGTGTGTAGCCGCGCAATATGCCGCGGATGGCGGGCGGCCGGTGACCGCCCCTACAATATGGGAGAGCGGCCAATTCGTTTAAGCTCGACCCGCCAACACCGTAGGGGCGACCAGTGGTCGCCCGCGGGCTGCCAATGGCAGCCCCTACATTGTTTGCGGTTGCTTGTTTGTTGGTCGTGGATGCGGCGGCACCAAGGCACCGCCCTACGGGTTAGAGGGGAGCCGCGTAATGTGCCGCGGATGGCGGGCGGCCGGTGACCGCCCCTACGGTTTGTGCGCGGTTCGTTCGTTGAGCGCGGCTTTGCGCCCATCCTTTTTCGCGAAAGGTTTTAGAGGGGGGCGTAGGGGGAACTTTTTTCAAAAAGTTCCCCCTATCCTTGTATTTTTCGCAAAATTGTGCTACAATAAATAAGATATATCCACTTTTTGAAGGAGGATCTGAGATGGACGATCTGTTTTTTGGACTGGATACACCCGCCGATGGGGGTGATCTTTCCCTTTTGCGCAGCTTTCACGACGACGTGTCGCTTACCATGGCTGAGCAGGTGTTGCGCGACGAGGGTATTTTGTTTGTGAAAAAGGACCGCGGCAGCGGTGCCGCGGTGCGCATCGTGACGGGCTTTTCGATGTACGGCACCGACCTTTTGGTCGCGCCGGGTGACCTTGAGCGCGCAAGTGAGCTGATGACGGCGCTGTTTGATGCCGAGATCCTCGGCGAGGAAGGCGAGGAGGGCGCACAATGAAGGAGATCATTCTTTGCAAATACGGCGAGATCGTCCTGAAGGGTGCGAACCGCAACCAGTTTGAAACCGCCCTTGTGCGGGATATGAAATATCGCTTGCAGTCCTTTGGCAGCTTCTCGGTGCGCAACGTGCAAAGCACGATGACCATCGAGCCGCTGGACGATTTTGCGGACTTGGACGGCGCCTTTGAGGCGGCTTGCCGCGTGTTCGGCATCGCGGGCGTGGTGCGCGCCGCCGTCGCCGAGAAGAATATGGACAGCATTCTGGAAACGATCAAGTCCTATATCCCCCCCTTCCTTGCGGGAAAAAAGACCTTTAAGGTCGAGGCGAAGCGCTCGGACAAGGCGTTCCCGCTTTCCTCGCCCGAAATTTCCGCACAGGCGGGGGCGGCGGTGCTCTCCGCTTGTCCTCGCATGCGCGTGAACGTGCGCGAGCCCGAGATCACGGTACGCGTTGAGGTGCGCGACCGCGCGGCGTATATCCACGCGGGACAGTTCAAGGGCGCGGGCGGCTTGCCCGTGGGCACCAACGGCAAGGGGCTTTTGCTTCTTTCCGGCGGCATTGACTCGCCTGTGGCGGGCTGGATGATGGCCAAGAGAGGCGTGCGCCTGGAGGCGCTTTACTTTGAGTCGATGCCCTACACAAGCGAGCAGGCAAGACAAAAGGTGATGGATCTGGCGGCGCTGGTCGCGCGCTGGAGCGGCAGTATGCAGCTGCACGTGATCTCCCTTACCGACATTCAAGAAAAGCTGGTGAAAGCATGTGACGAGGAGTATTTCACGCTGCTGCTGCGCCGCTATATGATGGAGCTTGCCAACCGCGTGGCACAGAAGTTCTCCTGCGAGGCGCTGATCACGGGCGAGAGCTTGGGGCAGGTCGCGTCCCAGACGATGCAGGCGCTTTACGTGACCAACGCCGTGTCGCGCTATCCCGTGTTCCGCCCCCTTATCGGTATGGACAAGGACGAGATCGTGCAGATCTCCCGCCGCATCGACACCTTTGAAACCTCTATTCTGCCCTATGAGGACTGCTGTACCGTCTTTACGCCAAAGCACCCCAAGACCAAGCCGGTTCCCGCGCTTGTCGAAGAGCAGGAGCGCAAGCTGCCCTTTGATCAGCTCTGCGACGAGGCGATGGAAACCTTGCAGACCTTTTACATCAAGGCAAAATTTTAAGGAGTAAATCAATGACCAAGATCGATATTTTTTCCGGCTTTCTCGGTGCGGGTAAGACGACCCTGATCAAAAAGTTGATAGGGGAGGCGTATGCCGGCGAGCGTCTGGTGCTGATCGAAAACGAGTTCGGCGAGATCGGCGTGGACGGCGGGTTCCTCGCGGACGCGGGCATTAACGTGACCGAGATGAACTCGGGCTGCATCTGCTGCTCGCTGGTGGGCGACTTCAGCAAGGCGCTTTTGCAGGTGCTGGACGAGTACCACCCCGACCGCATTCTCATCGAGCCCTCCGGCGTCGGCAAGCTTTCCGACGTGGTGCGCGCCGTGAAGAGCGTGGGCGAGGATCGCCTTGAGAACTGCGCGCTTGTGACCGTGGTGGACGCGGGCAAGTGCCGTATGTATATGAAGAATTTCGGCGAGTTTTTCGGCGACCAGATCGCCCACGCGGGCGCGATCGTCCTCTCGCATACGAGTAAACTTTCGGGCGAGCGCGTGGACGCCGCCGTGGCACTTTGCCGCGCGCAAAACGAGGACGCAGTGATCGTGACTACCGACTGGGACGCGCTCACGGGCGCGCAACTGCGCGAGGCCATTGAGCGACGCGACACCCTCTCGGCCGCCAAGGAAGCACTCGCACACGAGCACGAGCATCATCACCACCATCACCACGAGCACGGTGAGCATTGTGCGTGTGGCTGCCACGAGCATCATCATGAGGAGCACGAGCATCATCATGAGGAGCACGAGCATCATCATCACCACGAGCATGATGAGAACTGTACTTGTGGGTGTCACGAGCACGAGCATCACGACGAGCACCATCACGAGCACGATGAGCACTGTACCTGTGGGTGTCACGATCATGATCACCATCATCACGAGCACGGCCATCACCACCATCACGCGGACGAGGTGTTTGTCAGCTATGGTGCGGAAACCGCGAGATCCTATACCGTTGAGGGGCTAAAATCTGCGCTCACCGCGCTCGCGAGCCCCGCTTACGGCACGGTGCTGCGCGCCAAGGGCATCGTGATGGGCGAGGGCGAGTGGCTCCACTTTGACTACGTCCCCGGCGAGCCCGACGTGCGCGTGGGATCCGCCGGTATAATCGGTCGCCTTTGTGTGATCGGCGCGGATCTTGATCGCGCGGCGCTCTCCGACCTCTTTGGCGCGGAGCTGAGGTGACGCAGATGAACAAGGAGCAAACGCCGATCTATCTCTTCACGGGATTTCTGGAATCGGGCAAGACTCGCATGATCCAGGAAACGATGGAGGACAAAAACTTCAACGACGGCAGCAAGATTTTGCTGATCGTGTGCGAGCAGGGCATCGAGGAATACGACGCCAGCCGCTTCTGGGGACAGAACGTCCGCCAGCTGGTGGTGGAAAAGGAGAGCGACCTCACGCCCGCGCTTCTCGCGGATTATGAGAAAAAGCACGTCATCGACCGCGTGGTGATCGAGTACAACGGCATGTGGCAGCTGGACACGCTTTATGCCGCGCTGCCCCGCAACTGGTATATCTTTCAGCAGCTGTTCTTCGCGGACGCCTCGACCATTCTGAATTTCAACGCGAATATGCGCTCGCTGGTCTATGATAAATTAAAGGACGCCGACACGGTGATGTTCAACCGCGTG
>JAZRFG010000208.1:0-2330 GCA_045661265.1 Eubacteriales bacterium | reverse complement strand
CACGCTGGCGCTGAATCTTTACTCGCAGGGCGTTGAGCCGGGACTTGATTTCAGCAACCTGCCCGAGATCACCGAGCTTTACGAGCGTGTGACGGGTATGCACGTGTACGAGCGTCAGCCCTACAGCGGCAAGCTGGTGTTCGCGGCTTTCAGCGGCTCGCATCAGGACGCCATCGCCAAGGGCATGAAGTGGCGCGAGGAAAAGGGTGGCGTGTGGAACGTGCCCTACCTGCCCATTGACCCCACCGACGTCGGCCGCACCTACGATGCGGACGTCATTCGTATCAACTCCCAGTCCGGTAAGGGTGGCATCGGCTACATTCTGGAAAGCAAGTACAGTCTCTCGCTCCCTCCCAAGATGCGCGAGGTATTCGGTTACCACGTCAAAAGCATCTCCGACCACGAGCACAGAGAATTGCAGCCCGCTGAGGTCTATGACATCTTCCAGCGCGATTTCGTCAACGTGGCCAATGTCATCGACGTGGTGCGCGCCCACTATGCAGAGCAGGAGGGCGGCATTCGTGCCGAGGTCGTCGTTCGCTACCGTGGCGAGCAAAGAACGGTTACCGCTTTTGGTAACGGTCGCTTGAACGCCGTGGCAAGAGCCCTTTCGCAGTTCCTCAATCTGGAGGAATACACGCTGGAGAGCTACACCCAGCACGCCCTTGAGGGCAAGTCTGACTCGCTTGCCGCCTCCTACGTCAGCATCAACGGCATGGGCAAGAGCTTCTGGGGCACGGGCATCGACCACGACATTATCGTATCCTCCGTCAAGGCACTTGTCAGCGCGGTCAACGTGATGATCCGTGAGACCGGCGCGGCGGTTTAACCGCTTCTGAAAACGAAAAAGGAGATCACCTACTTATGAAACTGACAGGCGCAGAAATCATCATCAGAACGCTGATCGAGCAGGGCGTGACCGATGTGTTCGGTTACCCCGGCGGTCAGGTCATCAATATCTACGACGCCATCTATAAATACCGCGACGAGATCAATCACGTTCTCACCGCGCACGAGCAGGGCGCCTCGCACGCCGCAGACGGCTACTCCCGCGCGACCGGCAAGGTCGGCGTGTGCATCGCCACCTCCGGCCCCGGTGCGACCAACCTTGTAACGGGCATCGCCACCGCGATGCTGGACTCGATCCCGATGGTTGCCATCACGGGCAACGTGCCTTGCTCGCTCATCGGCAAGGATAGCTTCCAGGAGATCGACATCACGGGCATCACGCTCCCCATCACCAAGCACAATTATTTCGTCAACGACATCTCCAAGCTCGCCGACAGCATTCGCGAGGCATTCCGCATCGCCAAGTCCGGTCGCCCCGGCCCCGTGCTGGTGGACGTTCCCAAGGACGTGCAGATCGCTACCTACGAGTTTGAAGAGCAGCCTGTGGCAGAGAAGTTCCCCCTGCCGATTGCAAAGCAGGCGCAGATCGACGAGGCGGTCGCGCTCTTGAACGCGGCAAAGCGCCCCTACATCTACATCGGTGGCGGCGCAGCGGGCTTGGGACTTGGCAAGGAGATCGTTGCTCTTGCCGAAAAGCTGGACGCCTACATCGGCTGTACCTTCATGGGCCTTTCCGCTGTGAACGGCGACTGTGACCGCTTCCTTGGCATGCAGGGTATGCACGGCCATTACGCCTCCTCGATGGCGCAAAAGGACGCCGACCTGATCCTCGGCGTCGGCGTGCGCTTCTCCGACCGCGCGACGGGCAACGTATCCAAGTATGCGCGCGGCACCAAGGTCATTCAGCTTGACCCCGATTTTTCCGAGATCAACAAGAACGTGCTGGTGGACGTCGGCATCGTGGGCGACGTAAAGGACGCCTTCACGCGCATCGCCGCAGCCGCCGCCAAGCAGGATCACCCCGAGTGGCGCGAGCAGGTAGGCAAGCTGCGCGCAAGAGAGGAGCAGTTTGAGATCGAGCAGCGCGAGCGTGCGGGCGAGCGGCTGGTGCCCCGCCGCGTGCTGGATATCATCAACGCGAACAAGCTCCCCCACACGGTCATCACCACCGACGTGGGTCAGCACCAGATGTGGACCGCGCAATACGCGCAGTTCGATGGTGCGCGCCGCTTCGTTTCCAGCGGCGGTCTTGGCACGATGGGCTTCGGCATGGGTGCCGCCATCGGTGCACAGGTCGCCACCAAGGATCCCGTGGTGCTGGTGACGGGCGACGGCAGCTTCGGTATGAACTTAAACGAGCTTGCCACCGCCGTGAGCTACAAGATCCCGCTTGTCATCGTGCTGATGAACAACGGCGTGCTTGGTATGGTGCGCCAGTGGCAGACGCTGTTCTTCAACAGCCATTATTCCAACACCACCCT
>JAZRFG010000207.1:0-3579 GCA_045661265.1 Eubacteriales bacterium | reverse complement strand
CAGACGCCCTCCCGCCGCGCGCACGAGGATCAAAGCGCGGGATATTACGTCGTGACCTACGACTTTTTGAACGTGCGCGCCAAAAGCAGCAGCGCTGCCACCAAAAAAGGGCAGCTGAAAAAGGGTGAAATGGTGCGCGTGAGCGAGATCGAGAACGGCTGGGGCCGCATCGAGTACGCGGGGGGCGCCGCGTATATTTCGATGGATTATGCGGATTTTGTGACCCCCAGCACACACACGGTCGCTTACACGAGCGAGGGAAAGACACTGCACTCGCGCGACTTTTTCAGTACGGACAAGGCCGTGGTGGCATCTTTTACGCCCGAGCGTGAGGGGTATGAGTTCCTTGGGTGGCGTGACAGCGCCGGTGAGGCGTATGAGGCGGCGCAGGTGTTGCCCACGAGAGATCTTGTGCTGGTGGCAACGTGGCGGGAGATCCCGCCCCCGCCGCCCGCCGAGGAGCCCGAGGACACCCCCGAGAACGGCGGGGAAATGCTGCCGCCCGCGGGGGAGAACGGCCCCGAGGACGAGCTTGAGGTGCTGCCGCCGAGCGTTCTTGTGCCAAACGAGCGTGATTTCACGCTGGCTTCCCGCATTGCGGGCGCCCTCACAGCACTTGTGGCTACTTCGTGGATCGGCGTGTGGATCTGGCTTCGCAAAAAGCGTGCATAACAAAAAAGCACCCAAACGGGTGCTTTTTTATGCCATTTCGTCGGCGATGTTGATCAGGCGTACGCCGTTTTTGAGCGCATAGGAGCAGGTGTAAAGTGTGCCGCCGCGGTTGGCTGTGAGGTAGGCAAGGCACAGGTCGCTTCCGTCCACCAGCGCGCGGTTACGCGCGTGCATACAGTCGGGGGCGTAGTGCTCGCGCACAAAGGTCACACTGTCTGCGCGTGCAAGAACCTCGGCAAGCGCGGCGCGGTCGTGCGCGCTCCAGCCCTTGTCGTGGTCGCGGCAGGGCAGGTACAGATGCAGGCGACAGGCGGGGTGTGTTTGTTTGAAAAACAGCACCCGTTCGGCGGCTAACATATCAAATCCCAGCGCGCCGCCCGCGCGGAAATTCACAAATCCCACCTCGAAAAGGGCGGCGATGCGACGGTCCAGGATCGCGGCAAGCTCTGCGCGCTTGCCAAATGGGATCACGCGGTGCCCGGTGAAGCAGCAGGTCGTCATATTCTTTCCCCCTTTCTGTGATACTATCAGTATAGCACAAACGCGCGTCGAAAAAAAGAGAATTTTGCAAAAAAGTTCGCGCTATGCGCAAGCGGCGCGATTTATGCGAAAAACCGTGCGACTTTTTGCGACGCGGAAGCCCTTTCTTTCCCTTGGTGGTGCCGTTTTTTCGCCTTTTTGGCAGGAGCGCGCTTTTTTCGGCGGCGAAAAGCGCCTTTTTTTGTGCCGCGCGCGTGATACAATGAGAAAAAAACGGAGGTGCAAGATGCAAGCATCGTATGAGGAAACAAAAGAGGGCGAGGCGCGCTGGGAGCGCCGTGCGGAGGAGGCCCTTGTGTATTTGCTGTTTGCGGCGCTGGGCGCGCTTTTTAGCGGCGCGACGCTGCTTTTCGGGGTGCGCCCGTTTGGGATCGCGCTTTGCGCGGTGGCGGCGGGAAAGCTTTTTTCCGCCACCCTGCTTGGCGCGGCGGTCTTTTCGCTCTGGCAGGGGGACTATCTCACACTGCTCGCGCTTATGGCGCTGGTGGTGTGCCGCGTGATCCTGCCCCCCCTCACGCAAAGGACAGGGGAGCGCCCGCCCGCCTTTGGCGAGCGCGCGGGGGCGCGCGTGCTTGCAGCGGCGCTGGCCTCTTTTTTTCTGGGGAGCGTGGCGCTGTTTCGCGGGGAGATGAAGACCTATTACCTGCTGGCGCTCCTCTTGGGTGTTGCGGTGTCTGCACTTGCCGCGTGGCTGCTTTGCGGCTTCTTTGTGCCGCGTGACGCGCTCTTTCCCTATAGCCGCGAGGCGGGCCTTGGCGCCCTTTTGCTGCTTGGCATTTTTGCGATGCGCGCGGTCAGCTTGGCGGGCATCTTTCCCGCCGCAGTTGGCGGCGCCCTGGTGGGGCTGTGGCTTGCGGCACATTACGGTGCGCTGCTTGGGGGCCTTGGGGCGCTTTTTTGCGGGCTTTGCTTTGACGTGATCTATGCCCCCGCGTTTCTTTTGTATGCGCTGGGCTTCGCCCTTTTGCAAAAAAGCAGCCGCGGCGGGGGGATCCTGGCGGGCCTTGGCGCGGCGGCGCTTTACGGCTTTGCCGTGGGGGGCGGCGAGGGGCTGGTGGGACTTTTGCCCTCGTTGCTCACGGCAGGGGCGCTGTTTTTGGCAGGGGATAGCTTCGGGGTGATCGAGGGGTCGCCCGTGCACCGCGAGCGAATGCGCCGCCGGCGCGGCGCGGCACAGGCGGCCCGCGAGCTGGAGGCCACGCACAATGAAGAGCGCCTGCGCGCGCTTTCCGGCGCGCTTGGCGAGCTTTCCGCGATCCTGTATCAGCTGGGTGGCAAGCAGCGCCGTCCGGGGCAGCTGGATCTGCGCCACCTTTGCGATCGCGAGCTGGACGGCGTTTGCCCCGGTTGCGCGCACCGCGACGTCTGTTGGGGGAGCGAGTACCGCACCACCGCGCAGACGGTGAGCGCGCTCGGCGCGCGTCTGCATCAAAAGGGGAGCGTGGACAAGAGCTGTGTGCCCGCCCCGCTTGCCGCGCGTTGCGCGGCGATGGACGAGGTGCTCGCGCGCATCAACGCGGGGGCGCAGCGTCTTTTTGAGGAAGCGTTGCGCGGGGACAAGACCAGCGTGATGGCGGGGGATTTTGCCGCGATGGGACGGATGATGAGCGACACGCTGGAGGCGGGGCGCACGGAGTTCACCCACCACGAGGCGCTGGGCGAGCGGATCGCCGCGCATCTGCAACGGCGGGGGTACACCCTGGAGAGCGCGTGCGTGTGCGGCACGGCGCGCAGACAAGTGCTGCTGCGCGGCCTGCGCTTGCCGGGCAGACATATCAAGGTGCGGGAGCTGCGCGGTATTTTGGAGGGGGCAAGCAAGCTTGCGCTGGGAGAGGTGCGCGTGACACAGACCGAGGACGGTCGGGACTATCTGTTCGCGGCGCGCCCCAAATACGCCGTTCGCACGGTGAAGCAAAGCCGCGCCAAAGCCGGGCGCGAGGGGGGATATTGCGGAGATAGCGTGACCTCGCTTCACGATGCCAAGGGGAACGGCATCGCGCTGCTTTGCGACGGCATGGGTAGCGGCAACGCCGCGGCGCTTTGCTCGGCGCTCTCGGCGACGGTGCTTTCTCGTCTGCTGCGGGCGGGAAACCGCGTGGACACCTCGCTGCGCATGCTCAACGGCGTGCTGGCGGCGCGCGGGCAGCGCGAAAACGAGGCAAGCACCACGGTGGATCTGTTGGAGATCGACGGTGTGTGCGGCACGGGGACGTTTTACAAGTGCGGCGCCGCGCCGAGTTATCTGTTGCGCGCGGGGCAGATCACGCGCTTTTTCTCGCGCACCGCGCCCGTGGGTATTTTAGAAACGTTGGACGCCGAGCGCATCAGCTTTGAGGTGCAGTCGGGGGACGTGATCGTGCAGGTGAG
>JAZRFG010000206.1:0-1124 GCA_045661265.1 Eubacteriales bacterium | reverse complement strand
GCGCACCGTCCGCGATATTGGCGGCGCCGAGCTCCCCTAGCATCGCGGCGGCGAAGTGGTCAGCACTTGCCTTGGGCTTGACCGAGCGCGCCGAGGTGCCCGCGCGCACAAACAGAATTTTCGTACCGTTAAGGGGTTTATCGGCAATCAAGGCGTTAATTTGTGCTGCCTGCGCCGCGCCGTGTTGCTCGTAAAGATCGCCCCTGCCCGTGAGGTCAGTGCAGATCTTCAAGAGTGCCAGATATTCGGCGAAGCACTCCACGCGCATCTCGGCGACGGGAATGCCCGCCTCGCGACAAAGCGCGGCGGCCTGTGTCTGCGCGGGAATGTCGGCGGAAAGGATCACAAGGTCGGGAGCGGCGTTGAGCAACAGCTCGGTATTGATGCTTTTGCCCGCGCCTGCATCTACCAGCGTCACTCCTTCGTCACAGATACCGCGTTCCACACTCTCCCCCACGGTCACGGCGATCTCGCCACCCGCAAGCTGCCAAATCTCGGCAAAGGAGGAAAGCAGCACCGCCACTCGCACAGGGGGGGCGGCAAGCGTTACCTCATATCCATCGCTGTCGGTAAAGCTGTATTTTCCCGTACCGTTTTGGGGGATATCGGGGGCGCAGCCCCCCAAAAGCAACAGCGCAAGGCAAAGGCAAAAGAACTTAAAGTGCCTTTTCAAGGATCTCTTCCTTTCGTGCGAGCAGCTCATCGGAAAGGATCAGCGCCTCGGCATTTTCAAAGCCCACACGCGCCACGGTGTCAGACAGGCGCTCGCCTGCCACGCCCTTGTCGCGGAAGAACAGAATGACCTTCTCGATTACGTTCAGCACCTCGTCCTCAGTTTTAAAGAGAGGCGAGAGTGCCGTGCCGCGGGCGATCTGCTTGCCCCAGCGGCCGCCGAGCGTGACGCGATAACCGCCTTCATATTCGATTGCGCCGCGCTTGCATGCGCGCACACAACGGCCGCAGGCGTTGCAATTTTCAAAAAGGACGGGCTTGCCGTTTTCCATGTGCAGGGCGCCAACAGGGCACACTCTTTCGCACGCGCCACACCCTGCGCATTGATCCTCGACGAGCTGCGGTACCCACGCGCCGATCACGCCCACGTCGTTCAGGTCGGGCTTGACACA
>JAZRFG010000205.1:0-7790 GCA_045661265.1 Eubacteriales bacterium | reverse complement strand
TCCATGAAATGCGCGTCACAGGTCGCCACCACGGGAATGCCGAGCTTTTCGCCCAGCGCCACCACGCGGCGGTTGAGGTCGCGCAGACCCTCGTCATTTGCAATTCTCCCCTCCTCCACAAGGAAGCGGTTGTTGCAAATGGGCTGGATCTCCAGATAATCGTAGAATTTGGCGATCTCCTCGATCTCATTTTCCGATTTTTCGTCCA
Organism: Eubacteriales bacterium; assembly: GCA_045661265.1. Classification (GTDB taxonomy): domain Bacteria; phylum Bacillota; class Clostridia; order Oscillospirales; family CAG-272; genus Firm-07. Next base: position 7,582 of record JAZRFG010000205.1, on the reverse strand, counting down.
GGATCGCGCGCATCAGCTCCCCTGCCTCGCACGCGGAGCCGATCAGCAGTCCCTCTCGGTGCTTTTCCAGCTCGGTCTTGGGAATACGCGGGAAGCGGCGATAATAATTCAAATAGCTGTAAGAGATCAGCTTATAAAGATTTTTCAGACCCACGGCGTTCTTCACCAAGATGACCTGGTGATAGGTGGGCAGATGCAAGGGATCTGCCGAGGCACTCATCTCGCTTTGCAGCTCGGAGAAGCTATGGATCTCCATTTTCTCCATCTTCTCCTGCATCTTGAAGAAGATCGCCGCCAGCATCTGCGCGTCGTCCGAGGCGCGGTGATGGTTGAACTCGCCAAGGCCGAAATAGTCCGCGAGAATATTCAACTTATGAGTCTTGAGCTCGGTATTGATATGGCGGGAAAGCGCCAACGTATCCAAATAAGCATTTTCAAAGGGCAGACCTAAGCGCTTTGCTGCCGCGCGAATGAAGCCGATATCGAAATCGGCGTTGTGCGCGATGAGCAGGCGATTCCCCACAAAGGAAAGGAACTCGGGCAGAACCTCGCCGATCCCGCGCGCGTCCTTCACCATCTCGTCCGTGATGCCCGTGAGCTTCACGACCTCCTCGGGGATCGGCATTTCGGGATTGACAAAGGTTTCGTATTTCTCCAGCACCTTGCCTTTTTTCACCAATACCGCGCCGATCTCGGTGATCGCGCAGGTACGGTTGGAAAGACCCGTGGTTTCGATGTCAAAGACCACGAACTCGTCCTCAAAGCTGCCGTTATAATTGCCGTAAAGGGCGCTGGCGGTATCGTTGACGAAGTACGCCTCCATACCCCAGATGACCTTTTGGTCGATCTTCTCGGCAACCAGCATTGCCTCCTGGAAGCCCTGCACGTTGCCGTGGTCAGTGATCGCCACGGCGGGATGTCCCCACTCCTTGGCGCGCTTGACCACCTTGTCGGGCGGAATGATCGCGTCCATCGTGGACATCGTGGTGTGCAAATGCAGCTCGACGCGCTTTTGCGCGGCGTTATCCTTGCGAAAAACGCGCTTTACGATTGCCAGAGCGCTATAATAGAAGGACACGTCCTCATCAACCACGTCGCGGTGAACGTCGTGCTTTGTGTAGCCAAGCAACGCCACGGACTTGCCGTCGCCGATGGTTTTGGAAAGCGACTTTGCCTCGTCCAGCGGCAAACCGAACTTTTTCACCATAATCGAGGCGTTGCCGTCCGTCACGCCAAAGGTAATGTTATACTTGTCGCCCGCGCGGGTAACCTCCTCGGTATAGCCGAAGATCTCGCCCACGATGCAAATGCCGCGCATCTGCTTGTTCACGCGCGCGATCGGTACGGGACGAATGTCAAAGGGCTCGCCCGACACCCATTCGGGCGCGGAAACGTCAAAGCTGTAAACACCCACGCGGCAAATACCGTCCTCGGTGGTTGCGTCCTCGCTGTTACCCACCAGGGTCATCACGCGCGTTTTATCGTCCTCCTCGGCAGTGGGCGCGATCTCGCGCGTATCGGGAGGCGCGTTCTTTTGCTCCTCTCTTGCGCGGGCGATCTGCTCCTGCCAGGCGGCAAGCTCGTCCGTTCGCTGCGCCGCGTAGCCGTTCTCCAAGCTGTCGGAATGACGGATCTGCACGCGATAATGAAGCCCAAACTCGCTGCGAATGATGCCGGAGATGACCTCGTGCGTCCTGCCAAGCTCGAACAAAAGCAAGCTCTCGTCCATATAGGGCATTTCGATGATGAGCTCGTCCCCTTGGATACGCGCCTCAAAGGTATGGAAAAATCCGCGTGCGACAATACCGATGCGCTCGGTTTCCGCGATCAGCTCGGGGATATACGCCTCGCCAAACAATTCCGCGGGATAGCGCGGCAACAGCCGCACGTGCGCAAGCTCGTAGACCTTTTGGATCTCGGCTTCCACCTCGTAAAGCGCGCGCTTTGGTACAAGCGCGGGGAGCGCCATGCTTGCCTCCAGCATGCGCTGCTCCTTGTCCACGCGCATACGGATGTCGCTCGCGGTACAGAGCCAGCGAGCGTGCTGCTCGGCAGGCGTGTATTTATGGAATATCTCAAAAAAGCTTTTCGCCATCTTTCAAAATCCTTTCAAGGGAGATGGCGACAGCGCCTCTCCTTAAATCTTTCTTTTTTTCAGCTCGTCAACAAGGGCTTCGATAATGCGATCCTCAGGGATCTTGGCAATGACCTCACCCTTTGCGATCAAAAGCGCTTCCCCCACGCCGCCGCAAATGCCGACGTCCGCCTCACGCGCCTCGCCGGGGCCGTTCACCGCGCACCCCATCAGCGCCACGTGCAAGGGCAGATCCATCAGCCCCTCGGCGCGGGCGACCTCCTCAAATCGAGCCGCGAGCGCGATCAGGTCGATCTTGGTGCGCCCACAGGTGGGACAGCTGACGATGTTGAGCCCGCTTTGCCCTTTGACGTTCAAAGCCGACAAAATTCGCTTGGCGGCGTCAATTTCCGCCACGGGATCCGCCGTAAGAGACACGCGCAGAGTGTCGCCGATGCCGTCCGAAAGCAGCGCACCAATGCCAATGGCGCTTTTGATGCTGCCCATCTGCTCGCCACCCGCCTCGGTCACGCCAAGGTGGAGTGGATAGCGCGACTTCTCTGCCAAAATACGATTGGCGGCGATCATCGTTTGCACGTCAGAGGACTTGATCGAGATCACGATATCCTCAAAATCACATTTTTCCAAAAGCGAAGCGTGATAAAGCCCGCTTTCTGCCAGCGCGGCCGCGGTAGGCGCGCCGTGCTTGGCGAGGATCTCTTTTTCCAAGGAGCCGCTGTTCACGCCGATGCGGATCGGAATGCCGCGCGTACGGCACGCGTCCGCCACGGCGCGCACGCGCGCCTCGTCGCCGATGTTGCCGGGGTTGATGCGAATCTTGTCCACGCCGCGCTCAGCACACGCCAGCGCCACGCGATAGTCAAAGTGAATGTCCGCCACAAGCGGGATCTTCACCCCCGCCTCCTTCACGGCACTGATCGTGGCAGCCGCTGCCACGTCCGGCACCGTCAGGCGCACTACGTCACAGCCCGCGGCCTCCAAGGCGCGGATCTGTGAAAGCGTTGCCGCCACGTCATGCGTATCGGTATTCGTCATCGACTGAATGGCGATCGGTGCGCTGCCGCCGATGACAACACCGCCCACGCGCACGGCGCGCGTGGGACGGCGAATATCATTATAGATCATACGAAAAGTCCCGCTATATCCTTGCAAGCAATCAGGATCATCAGCCCAAACAGGAGCACAAATCCCGCAAAATGGATATATCCTTCCACGTTTTTGTCAACGGGTCGCCCCGCGATCATCTCAATCAAAATAAAGAGCAGTCGCCCACCGTCCAGCGCGGGCAGGGGCAACAGATTGAAAACGCCGAGGTTGACGGTGATCACCGCCATCAGATAAACAAGGTTAATAAGGCCCATTTCTGCGGCGTTTGCCACCTCCTGCGTGATACCGATCGGTCCGGACACGGCGTTTAAGCCGTAGCGACCGCGCAACAGATCCACCAGCTGATCAAAGATCATCTTCACCGTGGATACCGAACGGAAAAAGGTGTGCTCTATGACCGATAAAAATCCCTTTTCCTCGCCGTACACGCGAAAATCCGTCGAGCCGAACAGCACGCCCTGCACCTCGGTGCTCGGGAAATGCACGGCGGGCAGGAAAACCTCCTCGCCGTCACGAAGGACGGTCAGGTCGATGGCAACGAAGCCCTCGCTCGCCTCTACGCGCCCCTGGTTCATGATCTCGTACACGAGCTCGTTACCCGTATGAACGCTCACGTCCCCCACCGCGATCACGGTGTCACCCAGCTGCAAGCCGTAATTGGCGCTCACCGCGCCCGCATCGAACGCGCCCACCGTATTGGTGGCAAGGCGCTCGGAACTGAGCACAATGATCAGCATCAGCAAAAAGCCAAGCAAGACGTTCGTCAAGGGACCCGCGATCACGATCAGCAACCGTTGCCAGGCGGGCTTGTTTGAAAACGCCGTGGGATCCTCGCTTTGCTCGTCCTCACCTACCATACTGACGTAGCCACCAAAGGGCAAGGCGCGCAAGGAATACTCGGTGCGGGGAGCGTCCGTCTCTTGTTCTTTATTCAATTTTCTCGCCTTTCCCTTCCAGGAAAAAAGCTTTGGGCCCATACCAATGGAAAACTCGTTGATCCCCACGCCGAAAAGGCGGGCGGTGAGAAAGTGCCCCAACTCGTGAAGCACGATCAACAGTCCAAAGGACAAAATGGCCAGAATAACGTAAAGAACGCTCATAGGATCTCCTTCAAAAATTCTTACAGTAGAGCGCTTGCGCGCTCGCGCGCCTCGCGGTCGATATCCAGGATCTGCGACAGGGTCTGTGCCCTTGCCGCGTGGGGCATATCCTCGACAACGCGCACCACCGTTTCGATAAGGGAAAGCATCGAGATGCGGCGATCAAGGAAAGCGCGCACTGCCACCTCGTTGGCGGCGTTGAGCGCGGCTGGTGTGGCGCCGCCAAGCGAAAACGCACGTCTTGCCAGCGGCAGAAGCGGGAACGCTTCCCCGTCCGGCTCGGCGAAGCTGAGCTTGCCGATCTTACACAGATCAAGCGGCGGGATCACCGCGCTGGTGCGCACGGGTGCGGTCAGCGCGTATTGCACGCAAAGGCGCATATCCGGCACGGAAAGCTGCGCGATGACGCTGTTATCTATATATTCCACCATAGAGTGGATTATACTCTCGCGGTGCACCACCACGTCCACGCGCTCGGCGGGAAGTCCAAACAGGTGCGCCGCCTCGATGACCTCAAAGCCCTTGTTCATCATCGTGGCGCAATCCACGGTAATCTTCGCGCCCATCTTCCAGGTGGGGTGTGCCAAAGCATCGTCCACCGAGATGCTCGCCAGCTCCTCTTTTTTCTTGCCGAAGAACGGGCCACCGGAGGCGGTCAGCAAAAGTCTTTTGATCTCGTTGTGCGCCCCCGCGCGCAGAGCCTGGAAAATGGCGCAATGCTCGCTATCCACAGGCGTGATGGCACGGCCGTGCTCGCGCGCCGTTTTCATCACGATGTCGCCCGCCACCACCAAGCTTTCCTTGTTGGCAAGCGCCAGGTCCTTGCCGCTTTCCAGCACAGCCAGCGTGGGCAAGAGGCCCGCCTCGCCAAGGATCGAATTTACGGCAAACGCCGCATCGCTCTCACGGATCATTTCCTCAATGCCGGTCGCGCCCGCGTATACGCGCGTGCGCGCATCGGCAAGCGCCGCGCGCAATTGCGCAGCGGCGCCTTCATCCGCCATAGCCACGGCAGGAACGTGAAATTCTCTTGCCTGCTCGGCCACGCGCTGCCAATTCCCCTGCGCAGAAAGACCGCGCACGGAAATGCCGCACTGACGGCAGACGTCGATCGCCTGCTCGCCCACTGACCCCGTTGAGCCAAGGATCAGCACCGAGGGAAACTTATTTTCTGCCATCTCTCACTTAACCAAACAGCGGGAAATAGGTGTTGACCAGCGCCAGCACCACCGTCACCGCCATACAGGAGTCAAAGCGGTCAAGAAGGCCGCCGTGACCGGGCAGAAGCTTGCCGTAATCCTTGATGCCGTACTGGCGCTTGATCGCGGACATGGCAAGGTCGCCGATCTGGGACACCACGGCGATCACAAGACCGCTGATGGCGAGCACGAGATAGTTGGGGTTTGCGTCAAAGCAAGCACCTGTAAGCACGCCGTAAAGCACCGCCACAATGGCGCAGCAAACGGCACCGCCGATCGCACCCTCCACGGTTTTCTTGGGGCTGACGGCGGGAATGAGCTTATGCTTGCCGAAAAGGCGCCCAGTGAAGTAGGCAAAGGTATCCGTCACCCAGCCAAACACGAACGGAATGAGATAGACGAACTTGCCCGCCTTTTCCGGATTGGTGTCGCGCAGCATCACGATTGCGGTGTAAGCGCCGATGATATAGACTGCACCCATATAAACAAGCGCCAAGCGACCCGTTTTGCACTGCTCCTGCTCCAGCGTTTCCTCCTTGCCGTAGCTGAACACCAGCACGGTAAAAACGTATACGCCAAGCGCAAGAATGGCAAGCACGCCGGCACGGATCAGTGCCGCATGATCGCCATAAAGCACGCGTGCCGCGATCGGGAACGCCAGTGCGGCAAGATAAAACGGCACGGCCAGCACATAATTTTTGTCAAGACCCACGCAGTGCAAAAGCTCATAGACGGAAATAAACGCCACCAGCGCGATCAACGTGGGGAACAAATAGTGCAAGGGGTTGGTGGTGCCCACGGGTGCAGAAAACCAGAAAAACGGAAAAATGCACGCGATAGCAACAAGTGCGGTAATAATGCGAGTTCTCATAATGTTCTCCTCTCGGCTCAAACACCGCCAAAGCGGCGCTTGCGCTTATAAAATGCTTCTACGGCCTTGTCGATCTCAGCAGCGCCGAAATCCGGCCAAAGAACGTCGGTAAAATACAGTTCGGCATACGCCGCCTGCCATAAAAGAAAGTTGGAAATGCGAAGATCTCCTCCCGTTCGCACGATCAGATCGGGATCCCCCGCGCAAGCGGTGTCCAGCGCCGCGGCAAAGCTTTGCTCGTCGGCCTCCTTCGCGCCCGCGGCGATCAAACGGTTACAGGCGCGCACGATCTCGTCCCGCCCGCCGTAGTTAAAGGCGATGTTCAAAATACGCGTTTTTTCGCGGGTCTTGGCCTCCAGACGCTCCATACGCGCACGGCGCTTTGGCTCAAAGGGCGTCTTGTCCCCCAAAAAGCAGATCCGCATATTATATTCGTCTATCTTCTTTTCACACTCGGAAAGGTAATGATCCATCAGCTTCATGATGGCCTCCACCTCGCGCTTGGGGCGCTTCCAGTTCTCGGTGGAAAAGGCATAGACAGTCACGGCGTCAACGCCGAGCTTCTCGCAGTGCGCAAGCACCTGCTCAAAGGCCTTCACGCCCTCGCGGTGCCCGTGCTCGCGCGGAAGTCCCCGCTGCTTTGCCCAACGGCCGTTGCCGTCCATAATAAAGGCGATGTGCGAGAGCTTTTGCTCGGTCGCCATTTGTTTTTCACTCATAATAACTCCTATCACCCGGCAAGGGTATCCCTGAAAGCACCCAAAGGCACTCAGAGTGGCTAAAAATCGAAAGGGGCGGCATAGGCCGCCCCGCGTCATTAGATAGCCATGACCTCGCTCTGCTTCTTGGCGGCGTTGGCGTCAATTTGCTTGATGAACTTATCGGTCAGATCCTGAATGGACTTCTCGGAGGACTTTGCCTCGTCCTCGGTCATTTCGCTGTCCTTTTGCATCTTCTTGATCATATCGTTGGCGTCGCGGCGGATGTTACGCACGGCGACCTTAGCATCCTCTGCCATCTTGGAGACCTGCTTGCAAAGCTCGCGACGGCGCTCCTCGGTGGGCTGGGGGAAGACCAGGCGCAGCTTGGTGCCGTCGTTGGCGGGGGTGATACCCACGTCAGAGGCGAGAATCGCCTTCTCCATCGCCTTGAGGGTGGAGCCGTCGTAGGGCTTGATCTCCAGCGTTCTGGAGTCTGCCTGACGGATGTC
>JAZRFG010000204.1:0-4116 GCA_045661265.1 Eubacteriales bacterium | reverse complement strand
ACCTGGGCGACTCCTGGCGTCACACCAGCCGCTTCCTTTGCGAGATGTACGGTGACTATCTGCAGACCGAGATCGTGCAGATGGCTCACCACGGTAACGTTGGCTGCGAGCGCGCGCTGTACGAGACCATTGCTCCCAGAGTTGTGCTTGTGGCGAATGACTCGAGCGTATTCCAGAGCAGGCTGTGGTTCAGCCGTATGATCAACGGTAATGAGACGGCGGAAAATGCGTTCCTGTTTGCCGCCGATATCTGGTGTGCGATCAACGCCGAGTATACGTGGTCGGCACCCGCAAATACCTACAACACGCTGACCTTCAAGCCCGCCCGTCCCGATTACGAGAACGTGACGGATGTTGTGAGGGGTGTTAAGCTGACTGATTATGTGGAGGACTATCCTGGGCACAGTAACGGAAACCTCTTCAATCCTTTGCCTGAGGGTGATTACATTCACAACTCCGGCAAGGGCCGCACAGAGGTGAACGTATACTGGGGCGAGCTGTCCTTTACCTACAATCCCGGCAGCATCGGCACCTGGAATACCACTACGCACCGCTATGAGGGTGCAGTGCCCAGCGGCTGGGTGGCTGACGGCGAGAACAAGATCTGGGTCGAGAACGCAAGCTCCACGGCTGTGAACGTTCAGATCTCTTACACCGCAAACACCGGTTACTCGAACTTCACCGGCACCTTCAAGGATAAGAACGGTGACACGGTCGCACAGAACACCAACATCTCGCTTGGTCTGCTGGAGCGCAAGGAGTTTGAATTCATTCTGGATTCCACCTCGCTTCCCGCTTCCAATATGACGGGCGTGGCTGTTGGTAGCATTACCGTGAAGCTGAGCTGAGGAGAGTATGATGAAAAAAAGAATACTACTGCTTCTTCTGGTCAGTGTTATGCTTCTTTCGCTGCTGGCAATGAGCTTCGTTGCCTGCGGTGACGACGACGAGACCCCCTCCGAAAACGGAGGGGGACTCACTCCCGACTATCCCGCGCCCCCGCTTGAGGAGGACGCTGAGGACGTAGGGGAGGAAGAGGAAAAGCTGGACGCCCCCGCGGGCGGCGGCGCTGTGGGTATGATCTATCAGGGCGAGGTCGCGATCGACATTTCGGACAAAAAGGTTTCGCTTTACTTTATCAACCCCAATCGCTCGACGCACAACGTGGCAGTGCAGCTTGTGGTGCAGGGAAAAGTGCTTGCCGAAAGCGGCTTGCTGACTCCCGGTAAGCGTCTTACCGAGCTTGCGCTGAAGGACGGCGCTGCAGTCCCCGAGGGCGTGTATGCCGAGAACGCCAAGCTTGTGGTCAGATTCTATGATCCCACCACAAACGCTTGCATGATCGTAAACAGCGAGCTGAAGGTTACGGTCACGGCACGTCCTTGATTCCCATTTCAAATGAAAGCAAAGGCTGACTTGCAAAAGGAGAAAACACAATATGAAAAAAATTCTCGTTGTTTTCCTTGTGCTTGTCTTGATTTTTGCACACGCGACACTTCCGCTTGCGGCAGCGTCGCAATCAGGTAACGTAACTGGCGTCTGGGGCGGCATTACACCGCCTTACGGCGATAGTCCCGTATACAGTGTCCAGATCGCGTTCGACAGTATGACCTTCACTTATACAAACAGTGACGGCTCTGCTGCCTGGAGCTCTGAGAGCAACACCGTTACCGTGGCAAACTACTCCAACGCAGATATGGCTGTCGCACTTGCCTATGTTGCTAAGCAGGGATATCCCGATATCCGTGGCTCCTTTGGTGACGATGCCAATTTCACGCTGGAAAGTGCCGCCAACAAAACGATGGCCACAGCGGCAAACAGAACTGCGGCCCTCACACTTTCCGGCACGCTCGCTTCCGATCAGGCGGCACCGGCCGCAATTGGCAGCATTACCGTTACCGTTTCTGTGGCTCCCTGAATACGGCCTTGCCGTGAGGAGACACAGACACACCATTAAATTTGAAGGAGAAAACACTATGAAAAAGCTTCTCGCGATTTTCTTGGCGCTCGTGATCACGTTGGCGCTTTCGCTTACCTGCTTCGCAGAAGCCGTTACTCTTGATAAGACCACCGGCCAAGGAACGGTTCAGGGGACGATCACCGCTACCTATGCCCCCGGCGTCGCCAACCCGATGGTGATGTACGCCGTGGATGTTGCGTTTGGCAGCATGAGCTTCGTCTACTATGAAGACGGTGGATGGAGTGGCACAGGCAATACGGTCGCCGTGACCAATCACTCCAATGCCGAGGTGAACGTTGCGCTGGATTACGTTGCAAAAGCGGATTACAACGGCATCGTCGGTGACTTTGGTGCCGATGCCAACTTCACGTTGGCCAGCGGCCTGGACACGACCTATGAAACGGCCGACTGTAAGGTAGCGACCCTTACGCTTGACGGCGAGCTTTCCTCTGAGCTGACGGCTCCCACCCTGATCGGCACCGTTGTGGTTGCCATCTCTGTGGTTCGCTGAGCTATGACCCCAAAAGGGGTGTGAGCACCCCACACAACTTGATTTATAGCGCTTAAAAAGTGCGTTGCGTCCGCGTCGGCTTGAGGGCTTCTGTCCTGTGCAGAGAACGTGTGATACGGGGCGAAGTTTCGCAAAGTGCATTTGCCGCTTGGCATGCCTTTTCGGCGCAGGACCGTTGCCTTTAAACCGTGCGGTCGCCGCGGGCTTTGACAGCGCAATAAATACATTATTAATTTTTAAGGAGAAAAAATATCATGAAAAAGTTTCTTGCTATCTCTCTTGCACTCGTTCTGACCCTTGCACTTACCGTTACTGCATTCGCAGCAGCAACCCCCGTTGAGCTTACCGATGGCGAAGGCTCCGCATCCGGCACCATCACCGTGAACTATGCCGCAGCTCCCAGCAACAACACTGCTGTTTACGCCGTTGACGTTGAGTTCGGCGCACTGACCTTCACCTACACCCCTGCCGGCACCGGCGTTTGGGTTCCTGAGGACCACGACTACGCCGCAGTTGATGCAACCTGGGCTGCTTCCGGCAACACCGTTACCGTGACCAACCACTCCAACGCTGCTATGACTGCTACTTTCACCGCAGAGGCTACTGACGGCATCACCGTTGCTTACTCCGGCACCGGCGTTTCCGGCAACGTGCTTTCCCTTGCCAGCGCTGCAACCACCAACGCGGCTGTTGAGGGTGTTGTAGAGGTTACTCTGAGCGGCAACCCCACCGAGGCTGCTGAGATCGCTCTCACCGTTGCTATCGCTCCCGCTGCTTAATTCAGACCGATTTGAATTAACATAAAAAACGCAAGGCGGGTCACCCCCGCCTTGCCCCTTTTCCAGTGTGCATCGCCGTTTGCGGTGAATGCTTGAAAAGGGAATACTATGCCCAAAGGAGAGGTTTTATGAAAAAAAGAGTGCTTTGCCTTGCTCTGGCGGCTTTGAGCGTGCTTTGCCTGTGCTTTGCCGCTTGCAGCGACGAGCCGCAGTTCGTTCCCCCCGCGTTTGAAAGCACCGCCGTGGTGGGCGTGCCCGACATTGCAGTGGGCGAGAAGGGATATGACGTAAAGGACGCTTACGGTGTTTATAAGGTGGGCGTGTGTGGCGAGGTCAAGGTCGAGGACGGTAAAGCGGACGTGTATTTGACCAATGATGCGCAGAATAACGTGTGGCTGAAGTTGCGCGTGCAGGATAAAAATACGGGCGAAATTTTGGGCGAAACCGGCCTTATCAAGCCGGGCGAGTACGTGAGAAGCGTGGTCTTTTCCAAGGTGCCGCTTGCCGGCGTGGAGATCTCCTTGCGCGTGATGAGCTACGAGCCCGAAACCTACTATTCCAAGGGAGAGATCACGATCTATACTATCGCATCCTGAGACCTTTGTAAAGGGAACAACAAAAAAGCCCCCAATGGGGGGCTTTTTTGTCATTTGGCTTACGGGATGAGCAAAAACGCTTTTCCGGCAAGCGAGCGCGGATCGTCCGGCTCTCCAAGCGCGAGCGCGTTGGCATCGGCCAGCGTGTCGGGCGCGATGCCATAGCGCTTTGCCACGTCCCAGAGCGTTTGCGCGGGGGCGGGGTAGTAAAGCTCTATGTCCGCGCGCTCGCGCGCGGGGGAGGGCGTAAAGGATACGCCGCAAACCAGC
>JAZRFG010000203.1:0-8957 GCA_045661265.1 Eubacteriales bacterium | reverse complement strand
CATCAGGGCAAGAGGTCTTGAAAAAGGATCGGGGCAGGGCAGAAAACGATTAGTCCTCGACGACGGCTTCCTCGTCGGCCTCGACCACGGGGGCGTCCACGATGGTGTAGTCGCCGCGGTGCATGCTGTCGATGGCGTTCTTCACGGCCTTTTCGTTGGCAAGCACGGGGTCGATCATAGAGGCGATGGTGGAGCCACCCTCCTTGGTGCCCGTGAGGGCGTTCTCGGCGGCAACGCGCTGCTTGACGTACTCGTCGGTGATAAGGCGCGCGCACTTGGCGGTTGCCAGCGTCAGCTGATAGCGATTAAATTCACCCTTGGTAAGCTCTGTGATGGTGGGGTAGATCATAGTAATTCTCCTTTTCCTATATGTATGAGTGTTTAGAAACGAAATCAGTCCGCGAAGTAGGCAGTGGCGGCGTCCTTGTTGCGCGCCACGCGGCAACTCTCCGCGCGCACGATGGCATAGATGTCCTCGGCCACGGTGCCGATCCTGCCGTCGTTGTTGTATACCACGTAGTCGTAGCCGGCAAGCATCGCCAGCTCCTCACGGGTGCGGGCAAGACGGGCGAGGATCTTTTCCTCGGTCTCCGTACCGCGTCCGCGCAGTCGCGCTTCCTGCTTTTGGAACGAGGGAGGCAGAAGCATGATGGTTACTGCCTCGGGATAGACGCGCTTGACGTTCATGGCGCCCTCGACCTCGACCTCCAGCACCAGGTTGTGCCCGCTTTGCAGCACGTCCTGGGTCTCTTTTTTTAGTGTGCCGTAGTAGTTGCCGCAGTACTCGGTGTACTCCAGGAGCTCGCCACGCGCGATGCGCGCTTCAAACTCCTCGCGGGTGAGGAAGTGATAGTTCACGCCGTCCACCTCGCCGGGGCGGGGGGCACGGGTGGTGGCAGACACGGAAAAGGCGTATTTCTTGCCGTGCTTGGGGCTGGCAAAAATGTGCTTCAGAGTGGTGCCCTTCCCGCTGCCTGCGGGACCGGATACCACGATCAAAAGTCCTTGCTTCATGTATTACTCCTCGTCCTCGGGCACGTCATCCTCATCGTTGCTGCCGTTCTCAAGACGTCCCGCAATGGTTTCTGCCTGAATGGCGGAAAGGATCACGTGCTCGCTGTCCGTGATGATGACGGCGCGCGTGCGGCGGCCGCAGGTCACGTCAATGGTGCGTCCCTCGTCCTTGGCGTCCTGGATCAATCTCTTGATGGGGGCGGAGTCCGGGCTGACCAGTGCGACCATACGGTCCACGGCCACCATATTTCCAAAACCGATATTGATAAATTTCATATGCTTCACCTCACTCGGGCGCGTGTGCCCGATAAATATACAGATTATATTATAAAACAAAAGCGCGCGTTTGTCAACGCGCCGCGCACATTTTCTGAAAAAAATCTGCAAAAGCGGCCGCTTTTTTCAAAAAAATTGCAAAAACCTCTTGCAATATGAGCAAGGATAAGGTAAAATAAATTGTAACAGTAAACCAAGGGGCAATTCTGCCCAAAACAAAAAATCGGAGGATTTAACAATGGTAGTAGCAGGCGATTTTAAGAATGGCGTGACTTTTGACGACGGTCAGGGCAACGTTCTGCAGGTTGTGGAGTTCCAGCACGTGAAGCCTGGCAAGGGCGCCGCATTCGTGCGTACCAAGCTCAAGAACGTGATCACCGGCGGCGTGATCGAGAAGACCTTCAACCCCACGGATAAGTTTGAGAACGCTTATATCGAGCGCAAGGAGATGCAGTACTCCTACAACGACGGCGATCTGTATTACTTTATGGATATGGAAAGCTTTGATATGATGCCCCTGAACAGCGACAAGCTTCCCGACAGCTTCAAGTTTGTCAAGGAAGAGATGATGTGCAAGATCGTGTCCTACAAGGGCAACGTCTTCGGCGTAGAGCCCCCCACGTTCGTGGATCTTGTGGTGGCACAGACCGATCCCGGCTTTGCAGGCAACACCGCCACCAACACCCTCAAGCCCGCAACGCTTGAGACCGGTGCTGTGGTCAAGGTTCCGCTTTTCATCAACGAGGGCGACGTACTGAAGATCGACACCCGCACGGGCGAGTATCTGTCCCGCGCATAATCCAAATAAAGGAGATCGTATCATGAAGATTACCGAAAAGGCAGCATACCTCAAGGGCCTTGCAGACGGCCTTGAGATCGATAACACCACCAAGGAGGGCAAGCTGATCGCAGCGCTCGTGGATATGGTGGAGGCGCTTGCGGCAAAGATTGACGAGCTGGACGGCGACGTTCAGGAGCTCAACGATTACTGCGAGGAGCTGGACGAGGATCTGGGCGAGGTAGAGGAATACCTTTGCGAAGAGGACGAGTGCGATTGCTGCGAGGACTGCGATTGTGACGGCGATTGCGATGATTGTGATTGCGAGTGCGATTGCGACGAGTGCGACTGCGGCTGCGATTGCGAGGAGACTTACGAGATCGAGTGCCCGAAGTGCGGCGACGTGATCTGCTTCGACGAGAGCGTGGATCCCGAGGCGCTGAAGTGCCCTGCCTGCGGCGCAAAGGTTGCGCTGACCGAGGACGCGGAATAAGTTCGAAAAAGGAGCGATTACTCATACCGTTATGGGGGTAATTGCTCCTTTTTAGAAATAAAAACAGCGAAAAACATCAAAAAAGGACGGATATTGTTATGTTGAAAAAGCTTTCTGCCAAGCAGATCGCTCTTATCGCCGCCGTTGTGGTCATCCTTGTTGTGATGATCGTGGCGGGCGTGACCGAGGGCGCGCTTGGTACCGTAAAGTGCATTGATTGCCACGGCACGGGCGTGGATTGTGAGACCTGTGGTGGCGAAGCCGCTGTGCGCGGCAGCTTCTGGGCGCTGGTGCCCCCGATCATTGCGATCGGTCTTGCGCTGATTACCAAAGAGGTGTTCAGCTCTCTGTTTGTGGGCATTTTGTCCGGCGCACTCCTGTATGCCAACTTCTCCTTTGCGGGAAGCATGGACGCCCTCATCAGCGACGGTCTGATCACCGCCGCTGCTGATACCGCAGGCATCTTCATTTTCCTTGTGGAGCTGGGTGCTATTGTAGCGCTGCTCAATCGCGGCGGCGGCTCGGCGGCGTTCGGCCGTTGGGCAAAGACCCACATTAAAACGCGCGTAGGTGCGATGTTCGCCACCTTTGTGCTCGGCGTGCTGATCTTCATCGACGACTATTTCAACTGCCTGACGGTTGGCTCTGTGATGCGCCCCGTGGCAGAGGAGCACAAGATCTCCCGCGCCAAGCTTTCCTATCTGATCGATGCCACCGCGGCACCGATCTGCATGATCGCGCCGATCTCCAGCTGGGCCGCGGCTGTTTCCTCTTATGCCGAGGAGGGCGAGGGCCTGAAGCTGTTCGTCAGTGCCATTCCCTTTAACTTCTATTCCTTGCTCACGCTGGTGTTCGTTTGCGCCATCATCTTCCTTGGCTATGACTACGGCTCGATGCGTGCGCACGAATTCCTGGCACAGACCACGGGCGACCTTGGTGCCACGGGTGACGATAGCGAGGGCGAGGCGCTGGTACAAAACGAGCGCGCCCGCGTGTTCGATCTGATCATTCCCATCGCCGTTCTGATCGTGGTTTCCGTGATCGCGCTTCTGTACGTGGGCGGCTTCTTCGGCGTGGATATCTGGGGCGGCACCGACTATAAGGGCGATTTCGTTGGCGCGTTCGGTAACACCGACGCCACCGTTGCACTGCCTTGGGGTGGTCTGATCGCGCTGGTCGTGACGGTTATTTACTTCGTGGCGCGCAAGAGCATGACCTTTGAAAAGGCAGTCAAGTGCATTCCCGACGGTTTCATTGCGATGGTGCCCGCGATCCTCATTCTGACGCTGGCAACCGCGCTCAAGAACGTAACCAGTCTGCTTGGTGCCAAGTACTTTGTGGGTGCGCTGATGGAGAATGCCGCCGCGGGTCTTGCCGCGTTCCTGCCTGCCATCATCTTCCTGGTGGCGTGCGTGCTGGCGTTTGCTACGGGCACCTCTTGGGGCACGTTCGGTATTCTCATTCCGATCGTGACCTATCTCTTCACCGATCCCGCAGATGCGACCATTCTGGTGATCTGCATGTCTGCGTGCCTTGCGGGTGCCGTATGTGGCGACCACTGCTCGCCCATCTCGGATACGACCATCATGTCCTCTGCCGGTGCGAACTGCAACCACATCAACCACGTGTCCACGCAGCTGCCCTACGCGCTTACCGTGGCGGGCATCTCCTTTGTGATGTATATCTTCGCGGGCTTTGTTCAGAACGCCTGGATCTGCCTGCCTGTTGGCGCAGCGCTGACGGTTGGCACGGTGTTTGTGCTTAAGACGATCTCGCAGAAGCGCGCCGAGAAAGCGGCGGCCGATACCACCGAGGTGGAATAAACTTAAAAAAAGAGAACCCGTGCGGAAAGCTCCGCACGGGTTCTCTTTTTTGGTGCAGTGAGCAAAGACAAGCTCGAACCTCACCGTCGTGTGATAAGGTTCGGATCTTTGCTGTCGTCACCCGATGCTTGGGTGCCGACACTGTCCGCTGGTGCGGGTAGACAGTTTATTTCGCCGTTGGCGAAATGGAAAGCCTCGGCTCGGCGGCTGGACACCGCCGTTTCGCTTTGCGAAAACGCCGATCTTTCAACCCCCGCACCCGGGGCACCAATACAAAAGGGACACCCTTGGGCGTCCCTTTTGTATTGGTGCGGGTGACAGGGGTCGAACCTGCACACCGAATGGCGTAAGATCCTAAATCTTATGCGTCTGCCAATTCCGCCACACCCGCGTGGTATATGCGGCGTGTGGCGGAATGGGGCCGCACACACCCGCGTGGTATATGCGGCGTGTGGCGGAATGGGGCCGCACACACCCGCGTGTGTTCGTGCGGCGTGTGGCGGAATGGGTCCGCACACGCTCGCAAGCATTGGTATGATAGCATATTTTTATCTCTTTGTCAAGAGTGTTTTCGCACCGCAGCTGCGGGTATCGCGTAAGACTTGCGCGTGCTTGCACCTTGATGGTTTTTGCCGGGAGCCCCAAGCGCCTCTTGACTTTCGCGCGCGTGGGGGATATAATAAAGAGGAGCAAATTTCAAGAATTGCGAGGAATGGAACATGAACGTAACAGTAACCGACGTGCGCGAGCATCCGGGCGATGCCGCGTTTCTTTTGGACGACGGCAAGACCGCCGTGCTTTTTGACACGGGCTTTGGCTTCACGGGCTTTGCGATTGCCGAAAAGGTGAAAAAGGCCCTGAACGGTAGGAGCTTGGATTATATTTTCCTCACCCACTCCCACTATGATCACGCGCTGGGCGCGCCCTACGTCAGATCCTACTGGCCAAATGCCAAGGTGGTGGCGGGCGAGTACGCCGCGCGCATCTTTGCCAAGGACAGCGCCAAGGCCTTGATGCGCAAGCTTGACCGCGAGTTTGCCACGACCTGCGGCGTGGGGGAGTATGAGGATCTGATCGACAACTTGCAGGTGGACATTCCCGTGGCGGACGGCGACACCGTCGCGGCGGGGGATATGATCTTCACCGTGGTGGCGCTGCCCGGTCACACCAAGTGCTCGGTGGGCTTTTATCTCGCCGCAGAGAAGCTGCTGCTCGGCTGCGAAACGCTGGGCGTGTATGACGGCGAAAAAACCATCATGCCCTCGTATCTGGTGGGTGTGGAGATGGCGCTTGCCTCGATCGAAAAGGCAAAGGCCTTGGATATTGAGTATATCCTCGCGCCGCATTTCGGTATTCTGAACGCCGAGCAAAGCGCGTTCTATCTTGGCAATATGGCAAAAAGCGCGCGGGAGACCGCCGACGAGATCATCGCGATCCTTAAGCGCGGTGGCACCAAGGAAGAGGCGTTCGGCCATTACGAAAAGAAGTTTTACCACGGCAAGATCAAGGAAGGGTATCCCCGCGGCGCGATGGAGCTCAACGCGGGCATTATCATCAATTTGATCGAGCGCGAGTTTCTCACGCCCGCGCAATAAGAAAAAGCCGCCGCACAAAAGTGCGGCGGCTTTTTGTGTTAGCCACGAAACGGTACGGGTTATTTCAGCAGCTCCTCCGTGAGGCGCAGGATCTCGGGCGCGACCTTGTCGCGCTCTTTTTTCGTGACGGAAAGGTAAAGCGGATAGGCGGGCAGACACGCGCTCACGCCAAGCACACCGATGATCGCCCCGAGTACAAGGTGCTGCCACACAAGGCACAGCGAAAGGCCAAGACCGAAGAGCATGGCGCCAAGAATGCCGACGATCAGCGCGCAAATGCACGCTTTGTTGTAAACGCGCGCGTCCAGACGTCGGATCTGCGCCATCTTGTCCTCCTCGGGTGGCAGATACTTGGCGCGGATGCGTTTCAGCTCGCTTTGCTGCGCGGGGGAGTAGGTGTAGTGAAATGTGGGGGAATTGTTTGGCTCTTGTTGCATATTTTCTCCTTATGTCGGCAAACGGTATGAGAAGCCGACGCTTATTCCTTTCTCAATTTGACGGTAAACGCGGTGCCCACGCCCACTTGGCTTTCCACGCGGATCTCGCCCTTGGTGATGTCCAGCACGCGCTTGACAAGCGCGAGCCCGAGACCGTTCCCCTTGGTGCGGTGAGAGGTATCGCCCTGATAGAATTTGTCAAAAATGTGCGTGCCCACCTCGGGGGAGATGCCGCATCCCGTGTCCTTTACGGTTACGTAGGCGTACGTGTCATCCGCCGTGAGCGTGAGTGACACGCTGCCGCCCTCGGCGGTGAATTTGAACGCGTTGGAGAGCAGATTGTTCCAAACGAGAGAGAGCAGCTCGGCGTCGGCGCAAAGCCAAACGTCCTCGGCGAGCGAGACGCCCAGCTCGATGTGCTTTTGCTCCCAGACGTCCTCAAAGCGCAACAGGCACTCGCCCAGCTGCTCGCCAAGGTCGAAGCGCGCGGCAGCGGGGAAGATCTGTTGATTTTCCAGGCGGCTCAGCTTGAGGACGTTGGTCATCATATCCGAGAGTCTGCGCGCGCTTTGCGCGATGATCGCGGCGTATTCGGTGCGCGTCCGGGCGTCGAGCGCGGGGTCTGAGAGGAGCTTGGCGTAATTTTGCATCACGGCAAGCGGCGTTTTCATCTCGTGCGACACGTTGGCGATAAAGTCGGTGCGAAGCGTTTCGATGCCAGAGAGCTCCGCGGCCATTTTGTTGAAGCACTCAGCGATCTTTGGAAAGCTTTTATCCGTGGCAAAGCCCGAGATCGGCTTGACGCGCACCGAAAAATCCCCTTGCATCATCGCCTCGGCGGCGCGCAGGATCTGCCCCACGGGGCGCTCGACGGTCAGGCGTCGGCGCAGCCAGTCGATAAAGGAAAACAGCGCGCTGATCAGCAGCACGTTGGCAAAGGTCAGCTTGGCGGCCGTGCCAAGGGCTTCTCCCGTCAGCTTGATGCTCATCGTGGCGGAAAAAACGGTGACGAACAGCGTCATACAGCAGGTGGTCACAAAGCCGACCAGTGCAAAAAAGATCAGGTACTGCCGCACCGAGCGCCACAGCGCGGCGCGCCTTTGTGCGCGCGTCATTTGAGCACCGCCTTGTAGCCAAGACCGTGCACCGTGACGATCTCAAAATCCGCGCAATCGGCAAGCTTGGCACGCAGTTTGGTCATATAGACGTCCACGGTGCGCGAGCTCGTCTGCGTGTCCGCGTCCCAGAACTCGTCCGTCAGCTGCGTGCGGGTGAAGGTCTTTTTGGGGTAGGAGAGCAGCTTGTAAAGCAGGTTGAACTCCCTTGCCGTGAGAGGGATCTCCTCGCCCGCAAGGGTGGCGCTGCGCTCGTCGGCGTCCATGACGAACTCCCCCACGGTAAGGCGCCTGCTGGATGCGATCTTGGCGCGGCGCAACAGCGCCCCCACACGCAGGAAAAGCTCGTCAAGGTCAATGGGCTTGACCATATAATCGTCCACGCCCACGCGGAAGCCGCGCTGCTTGGCGGCGAGATCGTCGCGCGCGGACATAAACAGGATCGGCACGTTCTCGTTGAGTGAGCGCACGGTCTTGACGAACTCAAAGCCGTCGATGCGGGGCATCATCACGTCGGATACGATCAGATCGAAAACCGTTTCGTACATGGCGTCAAAGGCGTCCTCGGCGCAAAGCGCCCCCGTCGCCTCATAGCCGCTTTGTCCGAGAAAGGTGCAAACGGCGCGATTGAGATCGCGGTCGTCCTCTACCACCAGAATTTTAAACATAAAGCGCTCCTTTCGGGCTTGATGTCTTTATTTTAACATAAAAATGTTAAAAAATTGTTTGTGCGTGTAAGAAAAAGGGGCGGGAGCCCCTTTTTCTTACTTTTGCTTCTGGCGGGATTTGGCAAGCTCGATGCGCGATTGTGCTTCCTCGCGACGCTCGTTTGCGGCGGCGATCTGCGCGTCACGCTCGTCCTGCATCAGCGCGCGACGGCCTGCGGGCGTCATTTTTGCCTCCTCCCACGTGGCGCGGCTCTCGGCCTTGGCGGCGGCAAAATTGGCCTTGGTCACCTCGTGCTGTGCCTTGGTGTCCTCTTTCATATCACGGAATGCCTTCTTGAAAAAATTCTTGATACCCATCGTTGTTCTCCTTTTATGTTTTTGGATCATGGTTGCTCGTTTTTCGAGCTTACGGTGTTATTTTACGCGGGGAATGTGCAAGGTTTTTTGATGAAACGTTGGCGTTTTGTTAATCTTCGCCGTTTTCGGGATTTTCGCAGCACTCGGCTTTTTCGCCGTTCTGTGCGTCCTGCACGATCTCCTGCGAGAGCTGCAGGATCTCATCTGCGTGCTTTTTGCGGCGGGCGGCAAGCACGCGCTTGTAAAGGGGATAGTTCAGCGCGGTGGCGGCAAGGCCTACGATGCCGACGGCAATGCCTGCCGCCATCAGGGCGGGCGCGGTCATCACCATGCTCATGCCCGTTCCCAGCACAAGCGCTCCCACACTGCCTGCGCTGTAGCCGAGCACGTCGGCGGGTCGC
>JAZRFG010000202.1:0-19191 GCA_045661265.1 Eubacteriales bacterium | reverse complement strand
TACAACTCGATCCCCTTGCCCGGCGGCTCGGGCGCGTTCGAGTTCCTTTACATCAACATCTACGCCCTCGCCTTTAGCGCGGAATTCACACTGATCGCGATGATGGTGACGCGTGTGATCTCCTACTATCTTTCCATGCTGATCAGTGGCCTTTACACCGTGCTGTATCACGTGCTGGCACGCCCCGCAACCACTCCCGCCCCCGAGGGCGAAACGACATCAAACGAAAAGGAAGGTATCCAACATGAACAAGCGTAATCCTTTCGTCGGCTTTTGGCATTACGGTGTCATTCTGACCTACCTCTCGCTTGCCAGCGCCGTGGTCGGCATCTGCTTTTCTGTGGGCGGTAACCGCGCCTCGCAGCCCGTAGTCGGCATCATCTGCCTGATGATCTCGGGACTTTGTGACGCCTTTGACGGCATCGTGGCACGCACCCGTAAGAACCGCACCCGCGAGGACTGTATGTTCGGCGAGCGCATCGACTCGCTCACCGACCTCGTCGCCTTTGGTGTGGCACCCGCAATGATCGGCTTCGGCATGAAGATCAACCGCTGGTTCTATCTGCCCGTTTTCATCATTTTCGTACTGTGCGGGCTTGTCCGTCTTGCCTATTTTGACGTGACCGAAGCCATCCGTACCGAGGACCCCAACTGCGGCAAGCGCAAGTATTACGAGGGTCTCCCCATCACCAACTCGGCGTTCTTCCTGCCGATTTTCTACATGATCGCCACGCTGTTTGACCCCTACTCCCCCGCCCGCACATTTGTGATGCTCGGCGGTTATCTGTTGCTGGCGTTCCTGTTCATCTACCGCTTCAAGATGCCCAAGCCCGGCGTGCGCGGTATTCTGCTTCTGATCGCATCTCTTACCGCCATTCTTGCGTTGCTGACGGTGCTTCATATCGTATTATGAGAAAAACGATCTCCAAGGTTGAACTCAAGCCCGGAAAATTCCTGCGGCTTTCCTACCATCCCCTTGGCAAGCCGATTTTGTGGCTCTCCACGCGCCGCACGGTATCCAAGATCGCGGGAGCGTTCCTGGACAGCCGCCTCTCCCGCCCTCTGATCAAGGGGTACGCGAAGCGCAACAACATTGACTTGTCGCAGTATGAAGAGGGTCCCTTCCCCTCCTTTAACGCCTTCTTTACGCGCCGTATCCGTCCCGAGCTGCGCCCGATGGACAAGGACCCGAACGCGTTGATCTCCCCATGTGACGCCAAGCTCTCTGCCTATCGCATCGACGAGCAGGAGAGATTTGAGATCAAGGGACATTCCTACACGCTCACGTCGCTTCTTCGCGACGAGGCACTGGCGGCTCGCTATCGCGGCGGGCTTTGCCTTGTATTCCGCCTTTGCGTGGACGATTACCACCGCTATCACTATCTGGACAACTGCACACACGACGCCCCGCACTTTATCAAGGGCGGCTTGCAAACGGTGCAGCCCATCGCTCTTGAAAACCGCCGCGTATTTGCAGAAAACTGCCGCGAGTATACCCTCTTACACACCGAGAACTTTGGTGAGGTAATGCAAATTGAGGTGGGTGCTTTGATGGTCGGCCGCATCGTGAACAATCACAAGGGCGGCAAATTCCCGCGCGGCGCGGAAAAGGGGCGCTTTGAATTTGGCGGCTCCACCATCGTGGTGCTTTTGGAAAAGGATCGCGCCGTATTGGACGCAGAATTCTTTGAAAACACCGCCGCCGACAAGGAAACGGTCGTCCGCTGCGGCGAGAAGATCGGCTCCAAAATCTAACAAACAAAAAAAGACGCTTGGTGCTTTGCGCCAAGCGTCTTTTTCTTTATTCTTATTCGATTTGTTCCTTTGCAGCGGCGATCTCCGCTTCCCTTTCTTCCTCGGGAAGAACGGCGACAAACGCCTTGATCGCACACTCGATCATATCGTCGGTGGGTTCTTTCACGGTGATACGCTGCAACCACATACCGGGCGCAGAAATGATGCGCGTCACGATATTCTCGTGCTTACCCGCGAATTTGAGCAGCTCGTAGCCGATGCCCATCGTCAGCGGGATGAGCAGCAGCTTGATCGCCGCGCGGATCACGGTGTAAAGGGTGGGGTTGATCCCCTCGAACGTCGGGGGAATGAAAAGACCGATCACGATGCTGACAAGCAACATCAGAATAAGGAAGGACGTGCCACATCTGGGATGGAAGCGGCGCTGCTTTTTGACGTTCTCCACCGTGAGCGGGATTCCCTTTTCATAGCAGAAGATCGTCTTATGCTCCGCGCCGTGGTACATAAAGGTGCGGCGAATATCCTTCATCAGGGAAACCAGCGCCATATACAGCACCAGCACGAGGATCTTGAGAATACCCTCAAAAACCGAGCGCAGATAGCGGTTGGCTCCAAGCTCCCATTCTGCGGGCGTATACTTGGCAATCAGATTATAAAGAAAGCTGGGCAACCAGATGAAAAGTCCAATGGCAAGCGCAAAGCCAAGCACGGTGGCGATGACCATCACCGCCGCCATAGCCCCCTTGCTAAAGCCCTTCTTTTCCTCTTTCTCGGCAGACTCCACCGCTGCGGCAGGCGCTGCCACGGGCTCGTCAGCACTCTTTTTCTCCTCCTCGGCCAGTTCATCCTCCATGGCGATCTCGGCGGAGCGCATCAGCGCCTTATAACCAATCGCAAGCGAATCAATAAAGCCAAAGACACCGCGGATCACGGGCCAGCGGCAAAAGCGCGGGCGCTTTTTCTTTTGATTCAAGGATTCCTCGAAAACGATCTCGCCATTGGCGCGGCGCACAGCCATCGCGTTCTTTTCGGGACCGCGCATCATAATTCCCTCCATCAGCGCTTGACCGCCGATTGAGGTTTTACGTCGCGCACAGCATTTTTCCTTATCGTTCATAATGTTCCTTTCACAGGAAATGGCCGTTACAGGATGTAGTCAATTCTGCAACGGCCATATCTTTTTTAGTTCTTGAATTCCATCTTCATCTGGCCGCCCATGCCCTTGCGGTGCTTATCCAAGAGATTGTGGATACGCTTAGCGGGGTTGAGCAGGTTGCTGATGGTTTCGTCGTGATTGAGCGTGTCGATGATGTAAGCCACGTACTTGCACATATTGACCTCAACGTACCACTCCTTGGAGAGAAGCTCGGGAGAGCGGTAAACAAGGTTGGTGGTGAAGATACGGTCGATGATGCCTTCCTTGAACGCCTTGTCGAACTTTTCGAAGCCATCGGTGAAAAGACCAAAGGTGTCAAAGCAGAAGATGCGCTTTGCGCCCTTCTCCTTGAGCTGCTGTGCCACGTCAAGCAGCGACTCGCCAGAGGAGATCATATCGTCAACGATGATCGCGTCCTTGCCATGCAGATCGCGGCCGAGGTACTCGTGTGCCTCAATGGGGTTGCGGCCGTTGACGATCTTGGCGTAGTTGCGGCGCTTATAGAACATACCGATGTCAAGACCCATCATCGAAGAGAAGTACATGCAGCGGCCCATTGCACCCTCGTCGGGAGAGATGATGACCATATCCTCTTTGTCGATAGAGATATCAGGATACTCGCGAACCAGTGCCTTGATCATCTGGTAGGTGGGACGAACGTCGTCAAAGCCGTTGAGCGGAATGGCGTTCTGGATACGAGCGTCGTGTGCATCAAAGGTGATGAAGTTTTCAACACCCATTCCGACAAGCTCCTGCAGCATCAGTGCACAGTCAAGCGACTCGCGGTGCGTGCGCTTGTGCTGACGACCCTCGTAAAGCATAGGCATAATCACAGAAACGCGGCGTGCCTTGCCGGCGATGGCGGCGATCACGCGCTTGAGGTCAGCGTAATGATCGTCGGGGCTCATAGGAACCTGCTGGCCGTACATATTGTAGGTCACGCTGTAATTGAAGGGATCGCAAATGATATACACGTCGTGTCCGCGCAAGGACTGGTGCAGCAGACCCTTTGCCTCACCCGTGCTGAAACGGGGGCATTCTGCCTTGGCAAGGAAGGACTCCTCACCGCCGTGGCGACGCCACTCCTTCAGATATGCATCCACCTGTGCCACGAATTGCTCGCAGCCGCGCATACCAATGACACTAAGCTCTCCGAAAAGTACTTCCTTCATAAAAACCTCCGCGCTGTATGTTTTTATTAGCGTTTTGTGCATTTTTCGCCACAAACACAGATATAACTATATTATAACATACTATTCTGTATTTGAAAAGCCCTTTTGCGGAAAATTTCCGCGAAAAGAGTATTATTTTAGACGTTCGCGTCGCAGATCTTGCAAAAGCGCTCGTACGCCTCGTCCCAAGCGGCACGATCTGCGCAGGGCTCGTATACGATGGGATCAAAGGAGTCGCGCACAAGGGCACGTGCCTCGGAAAGATCCTTCAGCTCGCCGGCAGCCACGTACTGCATGCAAAGGTTACCGATGGCGGTGGCCTCAACGGGACCCGCGATGACGGGCACGTTGCACGCGTGTGCGGCAAGGGTGCAAAGGAAGGTATCCTTGGTGCCGCCGCCCACGATGTGAATGGCCTTGACGGGCTTGCCGCGCAGCGCGGTGATGCCGTCCATCACGTAACGATAGCGAAGCGCCAAGCTCTCCATAATGACGCGCACGATCTGACCCACATTCTCGGGCACGTGCTGACCCGTCATCTCGCAGAAGCGGCAAATACGCTCAGGCATGTTGCCGGGCGTTGCGAACATCGGATGGTCGGGGTTGATGAAGGAAACAAGCGGCTTTTCTGCCTCGGCGAAATTCTGCAGATCGGCGAAGCTGAAGTCCTTGCCCTCTCTCTTCCACTGACGGCGGGATTCCTGCACGGTCCACAGGCCCATGATGTTCTTGAGGAAGCGGATGGTGCCCATCGCGCCACCCTCGTTGGAGAAGTTGAGCGCGCGAGACTGCTCGTTGATGAGGGGCGCATTGAGCTCGGCACCCATCAGCGACCAGGTGCCGCTGGAGATGTAGATGAAGTCGTCCTGCTCGGCAGGCACGGCGATCACGGCGCTTGCCGTATCGTGAGAGGCCACGTTGAAGACCTTGAAGTT
This sequence comes from Eubacteriales bacterium, assembly GCA_045661265.1. GTDB lineage: Bacteria > Bacillota > Clostridia > Oscillospirales > CAG-272 > Firm-07. The sequence continues at coordinate 14,173 of JAZRFG010000202.1, read as the reverse complement.
CACGCCGCCAAGCTCCTCGCTGACCTCGCGGGAAAGGGTGCCAAGGCAGTTGCCGGGCTCGACCAGATTGTCGATGAGCTGCGGGAGCCCAAGCTTTTCAAAGATCACGGGAGAAACCGTTCTCTTGGCAGCGTCAAGCAGCGCGCCCGTGGAGGCCACGGTGTATTCTGTCGCCTTTACGCCCGTGAGGAAATAGTTGAGCAGATCGGGGATAAAGAGCATCTGCTTGGCGGCCGCAAGCAGCTCGGGGTTGTCGCGCTGATCGGCAACAAGCTGGTAAACGGTATTGAAATTCAGCGTCTGAATGCCTGTAATATCGTAAAGCTCCTTGGCGGTGAGCTTGCTCTCGATCGCAGCGGGAAGCCCGTCGGTGCGGGTGTCGCGGTAGTGCATCGGGTTGCCGAGCAGCTGGCCGTATTTATCGACGTAGCCATAGTCCACGCCCCAGGTATCAATGCCCATACCCGCGATGTTCTCGCCGGAAAGGCCCGCCTCGCGGATCGACTGCTTGATCTCGTGGAAGATACGCAGGATATCCCAACGGAAATGACCCGATACTGTCACGGGGTCATTGGAGAAGCGGTGGTTCTCGCGCAGAGTGAGCTTTTTGCCGTCATAGCTGCCCACGATGCCGCGGCCGCTGGAAGCTCCCAAGTCAATGGCTAACATTTTCAAGTTTTTCATAAGGGTTTCTCCTTTATGTGTATTACTGATTTTATTTTAACACCGCACACGCGGGAATAAAAGGACTTTTTTAGCACTGTTTTGTGCTTCTTTATCGCCAAAAGCTTATTTGAGCTCCACGACGGTCACGCCGCCGTCCCCCTCACCGTACTGACCGATGCGGAAATTGGCCACGCGCTTATCCTTTTTGAGATATTTCCAAAGCGCTTGCTTCAGCATTCCCGTGCCTTTGCCGTGAATGAGGCGCACGGTATGGAAGCCCGTGACGATGGCGGTGTCAAAGTATTTGTCCACCATAAACCACGCCTCGTCCCCCGTTTTGCCGCGCAGGTCGATCTCGTCGCGGAAATCGTGCGACACGCTGGCGCGCACGGTGCTTCCCTTCGGCTTTTTCTCTTTTTCCGCCTTTTTCTCGACAAGGCGCAGATTTTCGATCTTGCTCTTGGTGCGGAACACACCCGCCTGCACCATCACACTGCCCCGATCGGGATCCGAGAGCAGCACGCCCTCCTGCCCGATATCCACAAGATAGACAGTGTCCCCTTTTTTGAGGGGGCGGGGCAGCACGTAATCCTCGTTGCTGCGCTCCTCGACAGGGTTATACTTATCCTCGTTCTCACGCAGATGTGCGCGCACCGCGCGGCGTGTGGCGTCCAAATGCTCGCCCAGGCGCTCACTTTCGCGCTGCCTACGCACCTGCTCCAGCTGCTCAAACACAAACGCGCTGGAGGCGCGTGCGCTCTCCACCATAGCCGTGGCACGGGATTGGGCGCTGTTCAGCTCCTTTTTGGCGCTCTCCAACAGCTTCTCAGCATCTCGCTCGGCGGCGGCACGCGTGCTTTCAATATGCGCGCGCAGCTTCTGTGCCTCGTCGCGGTGACGCTCCATTTCAAGGCGCGCCAGCTCCAGCTTTTCGATCACGTCCTCAAAACGGCGGTTCTCGCTGCTGATCAGCGACTTGGCCTCCTGCACCACGCGGGACGGCAGCCCCAGCTTTTCGGAAATGGCAAAGGCATTGGACTTACCGGGCGTGCCGATGATCAAGCGATAGGTGGGCCGCAGCGTCGCCACGTCAAACTCGCAGGACGCGTTCTGTACGCCCTCGGTATCCAGCGCAAATGCCTTGAGCTCGGCATAGTGGGTGGTCACGGCGCAAAGCGCGCCCGCGCGCCGCACCTCACAGATGATGGACACGGCAAGCGCCGCACCCTCGACGGGGTCAGTACCCGCCCCCAGCTCGTCAAACAACACAAGCGCGTTGGGTGAGAGCGATTGCACGATGGAAACGATATGCACCATGTGCGAGGAGAAGGTAGAGAGCGACTGCTCGATGCTCTGCTCGTCACCCAGATCCACCAGCACGCGGTCAAAAAGGCAGAGCTTTGAGCCCTCGGCGGCGGGAATAAACAGACCCGACTGTGCCATCATGGAGAAAAGCCCCAGGGTCTTGAGCGTCACGGTCTTACCGCCCGTATTCGGGCCCGTGATGATCAGCGCGTCCCACGTGCCGCCCAGCGACACGGTGATCGGCACCACGCGATCCTTGTCAATGAGAGGATGGCGTGCGGCAAGAAGCGAGATCTCACGCTCCTTGCAAATGATGGGGCGGATCGCCTCCATTTTTTCGGCAAGCTTGCCGCAAGCAAAAACAAAGGCAAGCTCGGTGATATTGCGATAATTCAGGTTCAAGGCACCCGTCTGCACGGCCACTGCAGCGGAAAGCTCCAGAAGAATGCGGTCAATCTCGTGCTGCTCCTTGGCCTCGAGCATACGAAGCTCGTTGTTGGCGTCCACCACCGCCATCGGCTCGACGAAGATGGTCGCGCCAGAGGACGAGGTGTCGTGGATAAGCCCCTTGATCTCATTCTTGCTCTCCACGCGCACGGGGATCACGTAACGCCCGCTGCGCTGGGTCACGATATGCTCCTGCAGGTGGCGGGAATAGGTGCTGCTTGTGATATAGTGCTGCAAGGTTTCCTTGATGCGGTTGTTCGCCGCACGGATCTTGCGGCGGATGTCGCCGAGCGTGGGACTTGCCTCGTCCGCAATCGTTTCCTCGGAAATAATGGCGCGGTAGATCTTGTCCTCGAGCTTGCGGTCAGGCATCAATCTCTCGAACACCTCGTCCAGCACCGTTTCAAAATGGCGGTTGGTGCGGCTGTACTCCAAAAGCCCGCGCGAGGTGCGCAGAAGATTTCCCACGTCCAACAGCTCACGCGTGGTGAGGGTCGCTCCCTTCCCCGCGCGCTCCAGCGCATCGGCGGGATCCTTCACGTGCCCAAAGGAGGGCATGCCCTTATCGGAAAGCAACGCCAGCGCATCTGCCGTGCGACAAAGGCGCCGCTCGACCGTCTGCTCATCATCGTCGGGCGTAAGCGCCAGCGCCAGCTCGCGCGCACCCTCCGTAGGCGCGCACGCGCAAAGCATCGCCAGCACCTTGTCGTATTCGAGTGTGTTTTTCGTTCTCTCGTCTATTTTCATAATCCCTCTTTTTTCGGTATCAGGGCTTCCATTTTCTTGTAGTTTTCCAGCGAAGCAAAGCCGCGCTCCAGGTGATGAAGCAAATATGCCTCGGCCGCCCGTGCAAACTCCGCGCGCTCACGCGCGTCGGTGATGCGGAAAGCAAAAATACGCTTGGCGGGAGCCGTGGCAACGTAGGTCATCGCCGCAGCGCTCCCCGCGGAAAGCGGACACAAAAGCGTGCGCTCGCCAAGCTCCCCGATCTCGGGCAGCGGTAAAAGCGCCGTGCGCTTGGAAAGGCATTTCGCACAGGTAAACGAGCCGTTCATCACGTCCAAATAGCCGTCACCCGCCACCGGCGTGTGGCAGTCCGTACAAAGCGTAAGATCCGGCGCAAAGCCCGCCACGCACGCCGCACGAAGCTCAAACGCCGCCTTGATGCGATCGTTTTCCCCCGTAGTGGTAGCAAGCGCGTGCAAGGTGTTAAGCGCCAGCGGCAGAACCTCACCCGCGGGCTCGCGCTCGTCGGAAAGCTCGCCCGCGACCTCCGCGATATAAGCCGCCAGAAACAGCTTGTCCATATCGTATCGCACACCCGCAAAGCTTTCCTTGGCGGTGGCGGTCTTGACCCATTTCACGCCGTTCTTTTCGTAAAACTCAACGTTGCTCCACGTATAGGGCTCTGTCGCCGCCACCTCGCGGCGGTGAATGGAGCCCGCCCCCTTGACGATGGCATAAAACTTGCCGAAATCCGCGGTCAGCACCGTGATCAGACGGTCGTGCTCACCGCGCTCGACCGAGCGCAGGATCAGCGCATCGGCGGTAAAGTGCTGCACGGCTTACTTCTCCTCGCGGTAACCGAAGTTGCCCACCGAGGCAGCGCTTTCGCGCCAGTTTTCCTTGACCTTGACCCAAAGGTCAAGAAAGACCTTGGTTCCAAACAGCTTTTCCAGATCCTCGCGAGCGTACGTGCCCACGCGCTTGAGCTCGGCGCCGCCCTTGCCCACGATGATACCCTTGTGAGAGGCCTTTTCGCAGAAAATCTCGGCGCGGATGCGGATCAGCGTTTTCTCGTCCTTGAACTCCTCAATCACCACGGCAACACCGTGCGGCACCTCCTTGTTCAAGGTGCGCAAAAGCTTTTCGCGAATGATCTCTGCCGCCATCTGGCGCTCGGGCTGGTCGGTCATCATATCCTCGGGGAAGAACCACTCGCTCTCGTCAAGCAGCTTTTCGCACTCTGCAAGCACGGCGCCGACCAGCTTGCCGTTCTTCGCGCAGGTGGGCACCACCGCCTGGAAATCGTGCTTCTCGGCGTATGCCTTGATGGCTTCTGCCACCTCGGGCGCGTCCACAAGATCTGTCTTGTTGAGCGCCAGCACGCAGGGCGTGCCCGACTGCTTTAAGTAGGTGATGACGTTTTCCTCAACAGAGGAAATGGGGCGGCTCACGTCCGCCATCAGCACCACCACGTCAGCTTCGAGCATCGAGGATTTCGCCGCCTCGACCATATAGTCGCCAAGGCGATTCTGGGGACGGTGGATACCGGGCGTATCCACGAAGATGAACTGCGTTTCACCCTCGGTAAGGATGCCGAGAATGCGGTTTCTTGTGGTCTGCGGCTTTGCCGACACGATCGCTACCTTCTCGCCCAGCAAGGCGTTGAGTAGGGTGGATTTGCCCACGTTGGGGCGGCCGACGATCGCGATATATCCTGCTTTTTTCATGCTTCAATCCTCTTTCTGCACACCAAGTCCCATTTTCTCGACAATGGCGGTCTGTCTTTTCCTCATATCCTCTTCCTCCGCGTCGCCGTTCACGTGGTCGTAGCCAAGCAAATGGAGCGTGGAGTGTACTGTCAAAAACGCGCATTCGCGCTCAAAGCTGTGGCCGAACTCCTCGGCCTGTGTGGCGCATTTTTCCAGCGAGAGCACGATGTCACCAAGCTGCTTCTTCCCCCCCTGCTCTTCAAACAGCGGGAAGGAAAGCACGTCGGTGGGGGCGTCGATGTCGCGATATTCGCGGTTGATGGCGCGAATGCCCTCGTTATCCGCAAAGGTCACCGACACCTCGCAATCTCCCTTTATTTTTTCAAAGCCAAGCGTTGCCTCGATGGCGTCGCGCACCAGGATCTTCAACGCGTAGGTAACGCGGTGCTTGTCCTGCATATTTTCGAAGTAGATGTGCAAGCTCATTTTTTGCTCTCCCCTTTTCTCGGTGTCTGACGCGGCTTACGGCTCTCGCGCTCAAAGCGCTCGTATGCCAGAATGATTTCCTGCACCAGCTTGTGGCGCACCACGTCCTTGTCGGTAAATTGATGAATAAAAATATCCTGAATGCCGTCCAGGATCTTCACCGCCATCGCAAGACCGCTCTTTTGCCCCGCGGGCAGGTCGGTTTGCGTAAGGTCACCCGTGACCACCGCCTTGGAGCGGAAGCCAAGACGCGTGAGGAACATCTTCATCTGCTCGGGCGTGGCGTTCTGCGCCTCGTCCAGAATGATGAAGCTGTCATCGAGCGTACGCCCGCGCATGTACGCGAGGGGCGCGACCTCAATGACCTGCTTTTCCACCAGCTTAGCGTAATTTTCAGGCCCCATCATCTCGTAAAGCGCGTCGTAAAGCGGGCGCAGATAGGGGTCGATTTTGCTTTGCAGGTCGCCCGGCAAAAAGCCGAGCTTTTCCCCCGCCTCGATCGCGGGGCGTGTGAGAATGATGCGGCTGACTTCGCCCGCTCGCAACGCCTTCACCGCCATTGCCACGGCAAGAAAGGTCTTGCCCGTGCCGGCAGGTCCCACACCAAGCACAATGGTGTTCTTGGCGATCGCGTTGACGTATTTGCGCTGTCCGACCGTTTTGGCGCGCACGGGCTTGCCACGCGAGGTAATGCAGATGGCACTGTCGTCAAGAGCTGTCAGCTCCTCGGCACGGCCATCGCGAACCATACCGATCAGATAGGAAACGCGCTGATCGGGGATCTCCTCGGCGCGCGCCGCCTCGTCCTTCAGGCGCTCCATCACAATGGCGGCAAGCGCCACCATCTGCGCGTCAGCACCGCTGACGATCACGGTATCCCCCGCTGTGTCCAAGCGATTGCGGATATCCACGCCGAACGCGCTCTCCACCGCCCGCACGTGCGCGTCGCATACGCCGAACATACGCGCTGTCAGGTCACTGTGGCCGATCCTCACGATTTCCTGTGCCATAAAATCCTCCCTTAAGGGTTGTGTCCAAACTCCGATACGCTTGCGATATCCTCCTCGCACACCACGGTGCAAAGAAGCGTGATCCCGTCGCTATCCACGCGGTACTCGATCCGCTTTTCCAGCAGCGTCCACCCCGTGCCGTCCGCCGCCAAAAGCGACTCCAGCTCCTTGCGAGCAAGCTCGCGCGCCTCAGCGGCCGTGCGCGTGCGGGAAACGAGCTCGTACTCTGCCTCGGTGATCACGCCGTACCCAAAGGGCAGACTCTCTCCCTCGGGCAGCGCAAAGTATCTTGTCTTTTTTATTATATCACAACTATCTATATTTTTTCCAGTATTTTTAAAAAGTTTTTGCGCGCGACCGAAGAAAAGCAAAGAAAACTCGTACCAACAACGCCCCGTGTACGCCTTTTCCTCTAAGGAAAAAGGCACCCGCACCTCGTAACTATGCGCCGTGCGCGCCAACACCTGCCCCGCGGCACGCGTCACCAGGTACCCGTGGTTTTGCGTGTCGGAAAGCCCGCTGGCAAGGATCTGCCCCGCGCGCACCACATCTCCCGGCGCCACCACACACTCCCCCTCAAAAACAAGCGGCATCGTGATCACACCATCGTATTTTGCCACCAGATTCGCGGGGCTTTTGACCTCTTTTTGGGGGGCGGGCTCGCTCTCGCGAATCTGCACGTGGGCGACCGTACCCCGCAGATTTACTGCGGCATACGCCACGCGTCCGTCCACGCGACGCAAGGCAAGCGCGATCTCGTCGCCATCAAGCCGCGGCAAAAAAGCTCCCTCGGCAAGCCCACATTCGGCAAGAAGCGTTTTCAGTTCGGCCGTATCGATTTGCGCGTTGCCACTCACGCGCACATCCCAGAGCACCGCGCGTGCCCCCACAAGCAACAAAAGCGACAGTATCACCCCCACCACAAGTCCCGGCGCGTGCCAAAAGCTTGACCAGAGGGCGGGAATTCCGCGCGGCTGCGCCGAAAACGAAAGCTCGCGCTCGCTCGCGAGCGAAGCAAAGCGCGCGGCGTCCCCCGGCAAAAGAAAAAAGCGAATATGCCCCGTTTTTTTCTCGCGTTTTAGCGTCTTTGGGGAAAATCTCCCCTCCTGAAGCAGCACGAAAAGCTTCTCTGCGTCGCACCCGGACACGCGGTGCAAAACAGCGCCCAGCACAAACAGATCAGCTCGCATCCTTGCCCTCCGTTTCGAAATTTACCCCCCAAACGGTACCGATTATCCGTACATTTTCCTTTTCAAAGCTTGCACAAAGCAGCCCTTTGCCAAGCACGCGGATCCTCCTTTTTTCCACCAGAAGCAAGATCTCGTCTTCTTTATAGGAAAGGATCCGCACCCTGCCGCGCACGCAAAGCTCCCCCTGCCCCGAAAGCAACAGGGAAAACCCGCCCGGAAGCGCCTCGCGCGGCAGATCCAAGCGCGCACCGAAGCGTGCAAGGAAATCCTTTTTTTCGCTCATATCCCTCACTCTCCCGCCATAAGATTTCATAGCTACACTATGCCAAAGGGGGAGTATTTATGACGCGGAAGCGCCCGAGACTTGTGCTCGCAAGCGCCATAGGAGTGGCGACGTTTGTGCTTTTGATGTGCAACAGCGCGCTCGCCATGGACGGCGTGCGGCGCGGCCTCTCCCTTTGTACGGAAACGCTTATCCCTGCGCTCTTTCCATTTTTGGTCCTATCCGAGCTTTTCGTTGCTTGCGGCGCGGGGGAGATGTTGGGGCGCTTTCTGGGCAAGCCCCTATCCGTCCTGTTCGGCATCTCGCGCGGTGGAGCGTGCGCCGTGCTGCTCGGCGCACTGTGTGGGCAGCCCGTTGCCAGTGCAAGCGGGCTTTCCCTCTGCGAGCGAGGGGAGATCTCTCCCGCAGAGCTGGAGCGCATTTCTCTCTTTGCCAACAATCCCAGCTCCGCCTTTCTCACCGCCGCGGTGGGTGGGGCGATCTTCGGCAACAAAAGCGCAGGAGCGGCGTTGTTTTTCATCACGCTTTTCTCCTCGCTTCTCGTGGGCGTTGGGCTTCGCATTTTTTGCGGGAAAGTGGACATTTCTTCAAAAAAGGCGCCAAACGGTATGAGAAAAGCGTTCGGCGCCGCGGACATCACGGGTGGGATCAAGCGTGCCTTTTTTACCCTCTTGCAGGTGTGCGCCTTTCTGCTTTTTTTCTGTGCGCTCGCCGCCTGCCTTGATGCACCGCTGCGAAATACCGCCCCTTTTTGGCGTGTACTGCTGTGCGGCACGCTGGAGATCACTGGCGGGATCAGCGCAGCGGCAAGCACGCTCCCTCCGCTTACCGCCTTTCGACTTACCACGTTTTTCTCCTCCTTTGCGGGGCTTTCCGTGTGCTTGCAGATCCTTTCGATCACCGAGGGAAAGCGTCTTCGCCTTTCGCATTATCTGTTGGCTAAGCTCTCTCAAGGCGGCATCGCGCTCGCGCTTTGCGAGGGGTATCTGTATTTCTTTCACCCCGTGCTCTCCCCCACCTCAAGCGTGCCGACACTCTCTCCTAACACACAGCTTTCCTGGTTCATGATACTGCTTTTGCTGCTTGTGCTCTCTTTTTGCTTACTTGCAAAAAACCGGGAAAGAAAGACCCCCTGAGCTCACCTCACCAACAAAAAAGGTGGCCGCAGCCACCTTTGGAATATCCTTTCGACGAAAAAGAGGGAACGCTTTTTGCGTTCCCTCTTTTTCGTTGTGATCAAGCCTCGTGCTTGACAACTTCTTTCCCGTCGTAAGACCCGCAAGCCTTGCAAACGCGATGAGCGAGCACGTACTCGCCGCACTTAGCGCACTTGACCATACCGGGCATTTCGAGCTTAGAATTGTTGGAGCGACGCTTGTCACGGCGAGCGCTGGAAACCTTTTTCTTCGGAACTGCCATTGTACCTACACCTCCTGGATTCGTTGTTTATTAAAATAATTTATTTTTCTTCTGATGCCTTCCAATTCAAAAGAACGGCAAGGCGGGGGTCGATCTCCTTATCGGAGCAACCGCAATCCCCTTCTTTGCGCGGCTTTCCGCACTTAGGGCAAAGCCCCTCGCAATTCTCATCACACAAAAGGCGCGTCGGGAAGCAGATCAGCAACTCCTCACGAAGCGGCTCATCCACGTCCAAGCGGCCGTCGCGAATCATCACATAGCTGTCGATGTTTTCCTCAAGCTGCTCTTCGGAGATCGAGCCCTCCGCCGCAACGGTGCGCTCAAACTCTAGCGTGAAGACCCCCTGTACGGGAGCAAGGCAACGTGCACACTGACCGCTGTACGGAAGCGTCGCCGTCAGATACAGGCGCATATAGCCCGCATCGTCGGTAAGATACCCCTGCACCTTAGCGTTTTCGGGGAAGGTCACGTCGAAAATCGGCTCGGGCGTCAATTCATAGGAAATGTCCATACGCGTGATCTCGCCACGCAGAATGGGACCCATATTCAAAACCATATTTTCGCCTCCTCCACCGTTCATTTTGTGCTGAAAATCGGGTTGCGGAAAAAGCAACACATAATATTATAATCAAACACTTTGGAAAAGTCAAGAGATTTTTGCGATTTTTTTGCGATTTTTTGCAAAAAAATCAAAGTCATTGCAACACGTATTTGCCTGCGCCAAGCTCGAACACGGCCTTGCCATTGACGACCTTGCCGCCAAGCTCCTCGGCGGTAAAGCTGCGGGCATTCAGCACGACGCTCTCGCGGCCGTTGACCAGCGGGAATTCCACGCGTGCCGTGGTGCCGGCGGGAATGGTGAAGGAGTAAGTAAGCTTACCCTCGCGCCAGTCCCAAGCGCTCTCAATACGGCCCTTGATCGAATCGTAATGCGCCTTGAGATAGGTGATGCGCTCCTGGCCTGCGGGCATCTGCTCCGCCGTTCTGAGGTCGGGGCGGGGAGAGAGCACAAAGTGAGTAAAGCCGGGATTTGCGGGATCCACCGCAATACCCGCCGCATAGGCATACAACCACTCCAGCACCGAGCCGAAGGCATAGTGATTGAAGGAGTTCATATTCACCGCGCCAAAGCCGCGTGCATAAGTGTAGGAATTCCAGCGCTCCCAAACCGTGGTCGCGCCCTGACGGACGCTGTACAGCCAGGAGGGGTCCTTGGTCTGCAGCAACAAGGAGTACGCCAGATCGTCCAGATCCACGCTGGAGAGGGTCTGCGCCAGCATATAAGTGCCGACAAAGCCCGTGGTCAGCGTGTAATCGTTGGCGATCACGTTTTCCCTCAGCGTTTTCACCACGCCCTCGCGCACCGCGCCATCCACCAGCTCAAAGGCCAGTGCCACGATGCAAGCCGTTTGCGTTTTGAAGGTCAGCTCACCATTCACCACGTACTTCTCGTTCCAGTCACGCTTGATCTCGGCGTTGAGTGCCTCGTAGTAGGCGGCGCGATCCTCTTTGCCGAGAATGTGCGACATTTTCGCCATCAAAAGCGCGTCATACGCGTAATAAGCAAGGCACACGAGCGCGTCGTCGGTGGGCTCGTAGGCAAGCCAGTCACCGTAGCGCTTGCGCGGGCCACCGATGGGCGCAAGATATGCCATATAGCGCTCCATAGAGTCGTAATGCTCGGCCATCGTTTCCACGTCGTTATACTTGAGATACAGCATGTAAGGCACGATGATGCCCGCATCGCCCCAAGCCGCGGCGGCGTCCTTCATCGAGCCGCTGCGCGACATTTTTTCGATCACGGGAATGACGTCCCAATAGCCGTCACACACGCGCTGCCCGTCGCGCGCATCGCCCAGCCACTTTTTCAAGAAGCCGCGCGCGTTGGCGTTATAAGTACCTGCACCGCAGAACATCTGGGTGTCACCCGACCAACCAAGGCGCTCATCGCGCTGCGGGCAGTCGGTGGGAACCGAAAGATAGTTGCAGCGCTGTCCCCAGAACACATTTTCAATGAAACGGTTCAGCTCAGCATTGCTGGTTTCCAGATAGCCCGTTTCCTGCATATCCGTGCTAACGAATACGCCCTCGGCACGGATCAGCTCAACGTCGCTATCCGCCCAAATGCAAAGATAGCGGAAGGCGGAGAAAGCGTGGGTGGGCTGGTAATCCTCGACACCGTCGCCGTTTGCCACGTAGATCGTACGTGCCAGCGCGGTGCGGTAGTTGGCGGTATACAGCATACCCTTGGGGCCATCATTGCCGCGCTCCTTATCGCCGCTGTCGTTGAGCATCTCGGATACCATCACCTCGATGCGAGCGCGGCGAGGCGCCTTCACCACGATGCGGGGGCGGCCTGCGATCTCCTGACCAAGATCCAGCACCAATCTCTCGCCCTTGTGCAGAACCGTCTTTTCGCAGCCATCACCCACGCGGGCAAACAAAGGCACGATCTCACCGAATTCAGTACCGTTGTCCTTGACGTCGCGGTAAAGCACGGCACTCTTGGGGGTCTGGTTGAACTGCGGGCGCACGCGAACGGGCTCGCCCACGTGCGGCACGATGGCAGGGATCTCGCCGTCAAAAAGCGTCACGGGCTTCCAGGCATAGGCGCCGGGGAAGCTGTGCGCGTCGGGCATAGTCGCGTCGTAATACTCGCCGTCCCAGATGTCTGCGGCAAGCACGCGGCCGCCAATCACGGTCTGCCAGCTCTCGTCACTGACAAAGGAAAGCAGCTCTTTGCCCTCCTTGTCAAGGCAGCGCACTTCTGCGGCGAAGGCGGGCTCACGCCAGCCGTATTCACCCATCGTGATGCGTCCCGAGAACCAACCGCGGGACACCTCGGCGGTGATGACGTTTTCCTTTATGCAAAGGTCGGTGACGTCATATTCAAATTCAAAAACGCGGCAATGGTAGTCGGTCCAACCGGGCTTGAGCTCCTCGTCACCGATGCGGTGGCCGTTCACGAAAAGGTTGAAAATGCCCAGCGCAGTGGCGCTGACAACAACCTTTGCCGTTCCGTCGGGCAGATCAAAATCGCCGCGGAATACGGGCAGTCCCGCACCCGGCTCCAGCGTGATGTCGGGATTGTTAAAATAGCGCACCGAATGATCCCACGGATGAGGCAGGGGGGTGGGCTTATACAAGGGATTACAGATAAATTTGGCGTTCGCGTTCATCGAACTGTCCTCCTGTGACACTGTGATGGCTTCATTATAGCATAATGCACGCGCTTTGTCCAGTACAGTTCGCCCCTTATTTCGAGAATTTCTTGTTATTTTGCAGAAATTATGATATACTGATGTTATCAATGTGAAGGAGAGCGAAAATGGCTGTTATTCTGCGCGCCGCCGAGATGAGGGCGGCAGATGAAAAAGAGATCGCACGGGGCACGTCCTCGCGCACCCTGATGGAGCGCGCCGCCCAAGCGGCATTGCGTGTGCTGAAGGAGCATTTCGTCACCGAAAAGGTGCTTTTCGTATGCGGCAATGGCAACAACGGCGGGGACGGACTGGCAATGGCAAGATTTTTTGCCGAGGAGGGTGGAAATGCCGCCGTTTGCTATGCGGGCGCGTGGCGAAACGGCGTCCCCGACACCGCCAAAATGAGCGTGGAATGTGCGCGCCAGTTTTCTCTTTTGCCAAAGAGCGTTTGTGTGTGCGATACGCTTTCGCTTGACGGCGTCAGCGCCGTGGTGGACGCGATCTTCGGCATCGGCCTTTCCCGCGAGATCGACGGCGGGATCGCCGTGATGATCGAAAAAATCAATGCAAGCGGTATTCCCGTGCTTGCCGTGGATATCCCCTCCGGCATCAACGCCGACACGGGCGCCATCTGCGCCTGCGCGGTGCGCGCCGCGCACACGGTTTCTATGGCGGCATACAAATTTGGCCATCTCCTCTTCCCCGGCACGCTTCTTTGCGGCAAGGTGCATCTTGTCGACATCGGGATCCCTGTGCCAAGCGACGCGGCACGCCTGCTGGAGGAAAGCGATCTTTCCCGCCTTCTCCCGCGCCCCCAGCGGGCGCATAAGGGCACGTTCGGCCGCGTGCTGGTGATCGGTGGCTCGGTGGGCATGAGCGGCGCGGCGTATCTGGCGGCAAAGGCCGCTTACCGCGCGGGGGCCGGTCTTGTGGAAATTTTCGCCCCCGCAGAAAATCGCATCATTTATCAAACACAGCTGCCCGAGGCGCTGCTCACGCTCTACGACCCTGAAGCACTTGACAAGAACGCGCTGCGCGCCGCGATGGAGCGCGCCGACGCCATCGCCATCGGTATGGGACTTGGCGACGCGCCCGTGGTCACACAGCTTCTGGACACCGTGCTCGCGCGCGCCAAGGTGCCCGTGGTTGTGGATGCCGATGCGCTCAACGAGCTTGCACGCGGCGGCGAGATCCGCGCACGCCTTGCCGGCTGCAAGGCGCCCTTGATCCTCACCCCGCATCTGGGCGAGGCCGCGCGCCTCTTGGAGCAAAGCATTCCGCAGATTGCAACGGATCCCATTCGCGCCGCCCAGCAAATGGCACGCAGCTTTGCCGCCGTTTGCGCGCTCAAGGACGCGCGAACCACCGTCACAGACGGCGTGCATCTCTCGCTGAACGTCAAAGGCAACAGCGGCATGGCCACCGGTGGGTGCGGCGACGTGCTGGCAGGTGTGGTCGCTGCCCTGCTTGCCTCGGGGCTCCCCCCTTTCACGGCCGCAGAGCTTGGCGTGCTGACACATGCGATGGCCGGTGACGCCGCCAAGGAAGAGCGCGGCTTACACGGCCTGATGGCCGGCGACGTCATCGACGCGCTTTGCCGTGTTCTGCCTTGATTTTCCATATTTTTCAGACATTTTTCCAATTTTTCTGCTTTTCAAAATCTTTTTTCTCCAAATACAGTAAAAAATCTCGCGCAACAGCATCTGTTGCGCGAGATTTTTCATTTTCC
>JAZRFG010000201.1:0-1059 GCA_045661265.1 Eubacteriales bacterium | reverse complement strand
GGCGGGGTGTGCGGATACCAGCTTGATGCCGGCGCTTTTCAGCGCGGCGTCCGTCGCCTCGTAGCCCTTTGCAATGCTTTTGAGTTCAATCACGCCAATAGCTTGATACATGTTTATTACCTACTTTTACTTATTTTCGATGATAATCTTCTTTTCGTCCACGTACGTGACGGTGCCGTCGATCGAGGCGTGCTGGGGCATCGAAAGCCCGGCAGCTGCGGTTGCGATCACGTCGCCCACTCGCACGGTGTCACCGACCTTGACGGCGGGAAGCGAGGGAGCGCCGATGTGCCCTGTGGTGGGGATCTCCACGCGCGCGGCGGAAAGGGGTGCTTCGATCAGCTCGGGCACCACGTCAAACTTGTGCACGCCGAGCATCGTTTCCCAACGGGAGGAGGGAATGAGGCGGTGCTTGCGGTCCTCGTGGAGCTTATATTCTTCCTCGCCCGCAACAAAGCGCATCTTGTTTTGCGCCAGAATGCCCTTGAGATTGAGGATCACGTCCTTGGGGGAGATGTCCTGACAGCAGACCTCGGCGCATACGCCGCACGAGCAGCAAAGCGAGGCGGTCTTGATCAGCTCGGGATTGCGCTTCGCGAGATCGTTGTTGGCGGCGCGGATCATCTTGTGCGGCTCGATCGGGTAGCCGAGCAGATGGCGCGGGCACATCTCGGTGCAGCGCGAGCAGCCGCAGCAGCAGGACGCCGCACGGCGGAGCATATCTGCCATGGCGATGTTTTTGTGCGCGACGGCGGGGGACGTGTCGGGCAGGATCAGAAGCGACTTGGTCGTCTTGCCGATCACGGCAGTGGCGACACGGATCTTGCGCCCCATCGAGGGGCCGCCGTCCAGCACCGTATGTCCCTCGGGTACGGTGATATTCAGCTGGCGGAATAGGTCCGCTACGCGCATACCCACGGGCACGCGTACGACCTGTCTGTTTTCAATGTTGCCGCCGATCGTCACCCATTTCTCGGTGACGGGCTTGCCCTCGTCTGCGGCAAGGGCGATGTTATAGGCGGTCTCGCCGTTCAGTACGATCACGCCCTTGGTGATGGG
>JAZRFG010000200.1:0-5258 GCA_045661265.1 Eubacteriales bacterium | reverse complement strand
GCCAAAGCAGACGCTGCGCCGCGCGATCGCCATCGTGCTGCAGGACACGGTGCTGTTCCGCGACACGATCCGCAACAACATCATGTACGGCCGCCCCGACGCCAGCGAGGAGGAAATGCGCGCCGCCGCCAAGCTCGCGCGCGCGTCCAGCTTCATCGAGCGCCTGCCCGACGGCTATGACACCGTGCTTGCCGAGGGGGGCACAAACCTCTCGCAGGGACAGCGCCAGCTGCTCTCTATCGCACGCGCTGTGCTGGCCGATCCCAAGATCCTCATTCTGGACGAGGCGACCTCGTCGGTCGACACCCGCACCGAGATGCGTATTCAGCAGGCAATGGTCAATCTGATGAAAAACCGCACCTCTCTGATCATCGCGCACCGCCTTTCCACCGTGCGCGACGCCGACACCATCGTGGTACTGAAAAACGGAAGGATCGCCGAGCAGGGCTCGCACGAGCAGCTGCTGGCAAAGGGCGGCGAGTACGCCGCGCTTTACGCCAACCAGTTCGCGGGGATCGCCACGTGACACCGGCAGAAGAATTGCGCTTTTCGCGCCTGTGTCACGAGGAGCTTTCCCGCGAAAAGCTGCGGGACGGCATCGGACTGCTGGGGGAAAAGCGATTGCACAGCGTTCTCAAGCGCTGGATCTGTGACGATTTTGACACACACGAGCAAAAAGTGCCCGGACGGGGTGAAAAAAGCCGCAAATTTGTGGCAGACGTGCTCACGAAAACGGGGGAGATCTTCGAGATTCAGACGGGCCCGCTTTACCCGATGAAAAAGAAGATCGCGTTCTATATGTCAAAGACGGATCACCCCGTCACGGTGGTGCACCCCCTCATCGGCAAAAAAGAGATCTTTTGGCTGCACCCCGACGGTGGCGAGGTCACACCCGCACGCTCCCCCCTGCGCGAGGGCGTGCTGCACGGCGTGGCGCAGCTCAAGCCCTTTTTGCCCTATCTGTGTAACGGCCGCTTCCACCTCGTCTTCCCCGTCATCGAGGCCGAGGAATACCGCCTGCTGGACGGATGGGGGCGGGGCGGCAAGCGCGGCTCACACCGCTATGAGCTCCTGCCCCGCGCCCTTGTTGCGGTGCACCGCCTTTCCACGCGTGAGGATTTTCTCGCGCATCTGCCCGAAACGCCCGCCGAGTTCACCGCCAAGGAGTTCGGCAAGCTCACGCGCTTGCGCGGCTACGATCTTTACGACACGCTCGCCGTGCTGGAGGGGCTTGACATTCTGGAAAAATGCAGCACGCGCGGCCGCGCCGCGCTGTGGAGAAGATGCGAATGAGAAGCGGGGGCGCTTTTGGGAAAGCCCCCCACACCCCCGCAAAACCCTTTAAGGATTTCAGGGCAAGCGCGAACAAAGCAAACAAACACAAAGCATAACGAAAAGCAGGCGAGGCCAACGGCCTCGCGTGCTTTTTCCATTATTTGTACAGAGCATATTCCCCCGCGCCGTGCTATAATTTTAAGTGAAAGGAGTGATCCAAATGAAGCAAAGGGGAATCCTGTTACATATCTCCTCTCTGCCCGGCGACTACTCTTGCGGCACGCTGGGGCGGGAGGCGCACGCGCTTGTTGACATTTTGGAAAAAGAGGGCTTTTCGCTGTGGCAGATCCTGCCACTCAACTGGCCGCACGCGGGGGGCTCTCCCTACTCCTCGCCCTGCACCTATTTGCAAAACCCGCTTTTTATCGACCCCGACACGCTGTGTGAAAAGGGGCTGCTTAGCACCGACGAGATCGCGGCCTTAAAAGCCATTACGCCCCCTAACGGCGCAAGTTTTGAGCTGCTTTACCGCGCGCGCGAACCCTTTTTGCGCCGTGCCGCCGCGCGTGCCGCGGATACGCCGCGCGCGGGCGAGGTCACGCGTTTTTTGCAAAACAACCCCCGCGTAAGGGAGGGCTGCCGCTTCCTTGCACAGGACGAGGGAGATCTGTTCTATCTCGGCTTTATGCAGTATGAATTCCACACGCAATGGCATTCTCTGCGCGAGCTCTGCCACGCGCGGGGCGTGCAGCTGATCGGCGATCTGCCCTTTTATCCGGATCTGCACAGCAGCGAAGTGCAATATCACAGGGAAAATTTTCTTTTATCGGAGGACGGCACGCCGCTTTTCGTGTCGGGCGTGCCCGGCGATCGCTTCTCTGACGAGGGGCAGCATTGGGGCCACCCCCTGTTTCGGCTCGACGTGCTGCGCGCCAAGCGCTACGCGCCGCTGCTGGAACGCTTTTTGCACGCCGCCACACTGTACGACACGGTGCGCATCGACCACTTTCAAGCACTGTTTCGCTACTTTGCGATTCCCGCGGGGCGCCCCGTGCGCGAGGGACACTGGGAGGAGGGACTCGGCGAAGCATTTTTGCACGCCCTTGTGCAACAGCTCCCGCCCGCGCGCCTCATTGCCGAGGACCTCGGCTGCTTTGCGCGCGAGAGCCGCGCTCTGGCCGCGAAATTTGACATTGCGCCGATGAACGTGCTGCAATTCACCCTGCTCGGCGGCGGCTCTGCCGCGGATTTCGCTCCCCACTCCGTGGCCTACACGGGCACGCACGACTGCCAAACGCTGGTGGGCTTTTTCGCCGCGCTTCCTCCCGACACGCGCACC
The DNA here is from genome assembly GCA_045661265.1 of Eubacteriales bacterium. Taxonomy (GTDB): domain Bacteria; phylum Bacillota; class Clostridia; order Oscillospirales; family CAG-272; genus Firm-07. The sequence continues at coordinate 2,644 of JAZRFG010000200.1, read as the reverse complement.
GCCATTGCGACGCGCCTTGGTGAAACGGCAAGCACAAGCGACACGGCGCTTGCCCGCGCCGCGATGCGGCATCTGTGGCAATCCCCTGCCGCGCGCGTGATCTACCCGGCGCAGGATCTTTTGCTTCTTGACGACACGGCGCGCATGAATATCCCCGGCACCCTGTCCGGCAACTGGCGCTGGCGCCTCACCCGCGAAGAGATGGGAAAGCTGACGGATTTCGCACCGTTATGGGGGTAAATCACATTTTTCGCAGCGCCGCGAGCGCAAGAGAAAGCCCGCCGACCTCGTCAATGAGGCCACAGGCCACCGCCTCGTTGCCGTCCAGCACCGAGCCCACGTCGGTCGCCATCTCGTCGGGGCGCATCATCAGCTCCTCTAATTTTTCTGCCGAGATGCGCGAGTGCCGACAGATAAAATTGCTGATGCGCGTTTGCATCTCGCGCAGGGCGCGAAAGCTTTGCGGCACACCAAGCACCAGCCCCGTGGTGCGCACGGGGTGAATGGTCATCGTGGCGCTGGGCACGATGAAAGAGCGCTTTGCCGCCACTGCCAGCGGCACGCCGATCGAATGTCCCCCGCCCAGTACCAGCGACACCGTCGGCTTTTTCATCGAGGCGATCAGCTCGGAAAGTGCAAGCCCCGCCTCCACGTCCCCACCCATGGTGTTGAGGACCACCAAAAGTCCCTTTACGTCGGGATTTTCCTCGATCGACACCAAAAGCGGGATCAGATGCTCGTATTTGGTGGCCTTTTGCTCGTTGCCAAGCAGATAATGTCCCTCGATCTGCCCTATGATCGAAAGGCAGTGGATCCGCTCACCCGCCTCGCCCGTTTCGGCGCTGCCAAGCTCCACCAATGTGTCCAGGCGCTCGCCCTCGTCCTTTTTATCCTTTTCCTCGTCCATTTTCTGCTCCTTTGCGTGCTTTTCTTCTTATTCTCCCCAATAATTCTTCAATTTTGCATTTACAAACGCGAAAAATTATGTTATAATGAAGATAACTGCGGTAACTCCGCAATATATCTTTATTATCATTACATAAGAGGTGTGAAAAATGGCAAAGAAATTCATTGTCGAAACATCCGCACGTCACATTCACGTGACGGCAGCCACCTTCGCCACCCTGTTCGGTGCCGACGCCGCGCTGCACAACAAGAAGGATCTTTCCCAGCCCGGTCAGTTCGCTTGTGATGAAAGAGTGAAGCTGGTTGGCCCCAAGGGTGAGCTGGTCGTGACCATTCTCGGCCCGTTCCGTCCCGCCGATCAGGTTGAGCTTTCCTACACCGACGCGCGCACGCTCGGTCTTAAGGTCGTTCCCGTTCGCGAAAGCGGCGACGTGGCAGGCACCCCGGGCCTTAGACTGGTTGGCCCCTGCGGTGAGGTTGATATGGCAGAGGGCACCATCGTTGCCAAGCGCCACATTCATATGACCCCCGCCGACGCTGCCGAGCTTGGCGTTTCCGACAAGCAGATCGTCAGCGTAAAGCTTGACACCGCCCGCCCCGTGATCCTTGGTGACACCGTGGTGCGCGTTTCCGACAAGTTCGCGCTTGCCATGCACATCGACACCGACGAGTGCAACGCCGCCGCCGCCTTTGGCGAAGTGATGGGCGAGATCGTCTGATTTTCCACGAAAAAATTAAAAAAGGAGATAAACAAATGAGCAACGTAAGTGAAATGCCTTACGCACAGAGCCTTGAGGTTCAGCACATGTGCAAGGTACAAAAGGGCTGCGATCACGGCCCCGCTCCCATTCCCGAAGAGGGCAAGTGGGTGCAAGCAAAGCAGATCACCGACATTTCCGCATACACCCACGGTGTGGGCTGGTGTGCACCCCAGCAGGGCGCGTGCAAGCTCTCTCTTAACGTGAAGAACGGCATCATCGAAGAGGCCCTGGTCGAGACCATCGGCTGCTCCGGTATGACCCACTCCGCCGCAATGGCAGCAGAGATCCTTCCCGGCAAGACGCTGCTTGAGGCACTGAACACCGACCTTGTGTGCGACGCCATCAACACCGCTATGCGCGAGCTGTTCCTGCAGATCGTTTACGGCCGCTGCCAGTCTGCCTTCTCTGAGGGTGGCCTTGTTATCGGCGCCGGCATGGAGGACCTTGGCAAGGGCGAGCGCTCGATGGTTGGTACCATGTACGGCACCAAGGAAAAGGGCGTCCGTTACCTGGAAATGACCGAGGGCTACTGCACTCGCATGGCTCTGGACGAAAACGACGAGGTGATCGGCTACGAGTTCGTTTCTCTTGGCAAGATGACCGACATGATCAAGAAGGGGCTTGAGCCCAACGAAGCTTACGAAAAGGCTAAAGGCACATACGGTAGATTCAATGATGCTGCAAAGTACATTGACCCCCGTAAGGAATAATTAAGGAGGGTATCTATCATGGCAAAATTTGAAGGTTATGAAAGACGCGAGGCGAAGATCCTCGCCGCATTGAAAGAATATGGCATCAACTCCATCGACGAGTGCAAGGAAATTTGCGACAACTACGGCATTGATCCTTACAAGATCGTTGAAGAGACCCAACCCATCTGCTTTGAGAATGCAAAGTGGGCATACGTTGTAGGCGCAGCTATCGCAATTAAGAAGGGCTGCACCAAGGCTGCTGACGCTGCTGCCGCTATCGGCATC
>JAZRFG010000199.1:0-2499 GCA_045661265.1 Eubacteriales bacterium | reverse complement strand
AAAGTGAGATAAAATAAAAGTTGGGGTGTCCCGTAAGACACCCCAACTTTGTCGGCATTATTCCTGGAAACCTGTATTCACCAAATCCACAAGGCCCTGAAGTGCCTCGTCCTCATCGGAGCCGTCGGCAAGCAGCGTGATGGTCATACCCTGCGCGATGCCGAGAGAAAGCACGCCAAGCAAGCTTTTTGCATTGACCTTGCGGTCCTCCTTCTCCACCCAGATAGAGCTTTTAAAGCTGTTTGCTCTCTGGATAAAGAACGTGGCGGGACGCGCGTGCAATCCGATGGTATTGGTAACGGTAACTTCCCGTGAAATCATAGGTCGATACTCCATTTCTTTCGTTTGATACACGTTATCTGTTAATAGTATATCAAAAAAAAGTAGGAAAATCAATAGACATTTTGGGGGGTATTTTACGAAGACGATGTGCTGAAATTGTCTATTTTGACGATATCAGCTGATTTTTTGGTAATCCGTGACGGTAATGACGATATCAACGGTTTCCGTCTGAACGGCAATCTGCTGTCCCTTACAGACAAGCAGCGTACCACCCAGGAACAAAGCTCCGTCGTTCTCGACTCCCATACAGGAAAGCTCTCCGCTTACATCCTGCAAATATTCGTGTTCGTCCAACGGATACACCGCCTCTACCGTGCCGCGCGCGGGATCGGGATGCGGCAGATACACCGTTGCCGCCGACACGGCGACCGACTGCACCAACGTGCCAAGCAGCACGCGCTCGCCATCTGCCTCAGTGTAAAAGGCAACGTCCTTTTGCAAAAGCTCCGCGGTCGTGCTTCTCACACGCTTGACCTCAAAGGTCAGCGCATAGCTCTCGCCCATCTCTTCCTTTTCAAAAAAGCTCTTCAGATTGTCACGCTGCCACACGCCAAGTGCGGCAAACAGTGCCAACAAAATGATGGCCACGTCCAAAAGACGAAAGCGACGTTCGGTTCTGTTTTCCATCAATCCGTCACCTCCCCTTCCTTTGCCATATGCTCCAGTGCCACACAGCTACCACGCCCCGTATAGGACGGGAAGCGAAGCTGGTATTCCTTTCCCACGGCAACACGACATTCCTCAGCGTGATAGCCGACGCCCTTGGTATAGTCGGCGGTAACACGGATCACAACACTCACCGTTTTCAGGTTTTCGTTGGTCTGCTTTCTAACCACGTGCTTACCAAACTCGGGGTCGATCTCCGGCGTGGGGACGTCGGTGTACGCCTCGTAATCGCGGATCTTGATCTGCACGATCTCACCCATGGCGCTACCCGTGTCGGCATCCACCACAGTATCTCCCTCGCGGAAGGCAGAAACAAATCTTTGATCCACACCGGAAAGCTCTACGGTATAAAAGATCTGACGCGGCTCGGCATCGTCGCCGAACAAAGAAAACGGCGTAAAGGCAAGCAGCAACAAAAAGATTACACCAAGAATACCGATCAGCAGGAACACGTCCATCAAAAGGAAGAGTCCGCGGCGCTTTTTTTCCGCGGTCGGCGCCGCACCGCGTGCGCGAGAGCGCGTGATGTCCGCTCCCATGCGGGAACGATCCGATTTATTGGGATTCATCTGCAACCCCCTCCTTATCAGCAGTTTTGGATTTGCCGTGTGCCCTTGACACACGGTATTCGATCTGTGCAAACGTGGCGCTTTGCATCACGCTTGCCGTGCGCCCCTGCAGGGCACGACGATGGCGGGTATCCGCCGTTGTGATCGAACAAAGTAGGAAGAACAGCCACAACGCCGTCGGATCCTGCCAAGCGTCACGGAAAAGCCCCAGCAAAAGCACACCCGCCACCATGGCGATACCGGACGCGGGTGCTACCGCGCTTTGCGCCTTGGAAACGTCGTGGGGCAAACAGGAAAAGCAATTCTGCAAAAGAAAGAAGAAAAACAGCGCCGGCAACAGCACGCCAAGGAAGCCCCCCTCAAAAAGCCGTGCCCACCAGAAGCTGACCTCGTGCGCACCGCTCACGCTATAAAGCGCGCTGACGCGCTCCAAGCTCTCGGCACCAAACCCGAACAGCAGGCGCAAAAGCCCCGCCCCGTTACTGAAAAAGCCGTCGCCTCCCACGAAAAATGCCTTGGCGGCAAGTGCACTGCCCGTGACAACATCACCACTTGCAAAGAAAGCAAAGAATGCGGCACGGTGTGCATCGGGAAGGATCACCAGCACAACAGGGATCAAAAGCAGGAAAAGGAAGATATAGGGCAAGCTCTTCTTTTTACAAAGGATCGCCAGCACCAAAATCTCCAGCAACAATGCAAGCCACGCATGGGGCTCCCAGGTCAGCACAGCCGCCGCCAGCACAGCCACACAGGAAAGACCCGCCGTTGTGCGGTGAGCGGCATTTCTGGAACGCAAAAACGCGTGCAGCGCGAACGGAAAGGAAAGCACCATAAAATAGACGAAGATGAAATTCTCGGAAAATCCCGCACGCACAGAACGACCAAGCATTTCCATCGTAAACTCACCAACGCCCCGCACGGT
>JAZRFG010000198.1:0-7773 GCA_045661265.1 Eubacteriales bacterium | reverse complement strand
CGCAGGCAGTTCTCGATATAGCGCTGATAGGAGTAGTGGAACAATTCAGCATTGTTGCAGAAAATCACGAACGTGGGGGGCGCCGTGCGGATCTGCGTCATATAGTAGATCTTCAGGCGTCTGCCCTTGTCGGACGGGGGCTGAACGCGCGTGGTGGCGTCGCCCAGCTCGTCGTTGAGCATACCCGTAGACACGCGCATCTGGCTCTGGTTATAAACGTAGCAGATGTGCTCGAAGATATTCGTCACGCGCTGACCCGTCTTAGCCGAAACGAAGATAAGCGGCGCGTATTGCATATACGCCAGCGCCTCGTACACATCCTTGGTGTAGGCATTGGTGGTGGTATTGTCCTTTTCGATGCTATCCCACTTGTTGACCAGAATGATACACGCCTTGCCCGCCTCGTGTGCGATGCCCGCGATGCGCTCGTCCTGCTCGGTCACGCCCTCGTTGGCGTCCACCATGATCAGGCACACGTCCGCACGCTCCACCGCCATATGGGCGCGCAGAACGCTGTATTTTTCGATCTTATCGTCGATCTTGGACTGACGACGAATGCCCGCCGTGTCGATAAAGGTGAATTTGCCGTATTCGTTTTCCACAAAGGTGTCCACCGCGTCGCGCGTGGTACCCGCGATATTGGAAACGATCAGGCGGTTGCTGCCCACCAGACGGTTGATCATTGAGGATTTGCCCGCGTTAGGCTTGCCGATCACGGCCACCTTGATGCTGTCGTCCTCCTCCTCGCCCTCCTGTTCGGCGGGCAGATGCGCGAGCACCGCGTCCAGAACGTCGCCTGTGCCCGAGCCGTGTACGGAGGATACCGCGATGGGACCCTCGTCAAAACCAAGTTCGTAGAATTCGTAAAACTCCATGGGCTCCTGGCCGATGCGATCGCACTTGTTGACCGCAAGGATCACGGGCTTCATGCTCTTTTTGAGCATGATCGCCACGTCGCGGTCAGCGGCGGTAAGGCCCGTGCGCACGTCGCAAAGGAAGATGATAACGTCCGCGCTCTCCACGGCGATCTCCGCCTGGAATTTCATCTGCGAGAGAATGATATCGTCGGTCTTGGGCTCGATACCGCCCGTGTCGATCAGCGTCAGCTTTCTGCCGCACCACTCGCACTCTCCATAGATACGGTCGCGCGTCACGCCCGGCACGTCCTCCACGATCGAGCGGCGCTCTCCGATCAATTTATTGAAAAACGTGCTTTTGCCCACATTGGGACGGCCCACGATAGCCACAACAGGTCTTGCCATATTCACACCCTACCTTTCGTCAATTCTCACAGCCAAGCAGTGCCGCGATCAACGCCGCACCCTCACCCTTTGTCGCCCGCACGGGCACACCTAATGTTTTTTCCATTTCCGCAGGGGTCATTCCGCAAAGGAACAGATCCCCCTCGGCACGCAGCATCGCCGCAGGATACAGCACCTCGTCGCCAAGATCCCGTCCTGTCAGCTGGTCGCACACGTCCTTGCCCGTCAGCAACCCCGCCACCGTGATCTCGGGGCCGAAGAAGTTGTTTTCGATTGCCACGACCTCGACCACAAGCTCCGGCACGCGGGCGCACAGCGCTTGCGCGAGCGCGCGCAGCATCGGCGCCGCCGCCTTGCCCGTCACCACCGTCACGCGGCGCTTTTTCATGCCGCCCTCGGGAATATACTCATCTACATAATCAAGCTCGGCGGAAAACTCCTCCCACAGCGAGCGCAGCATACCCACGCCGTTCTCAATCTGCTCGTAATCACCGTAATAGCTCTCCTCCGGCAACGGCAGCCCCGCCTTGAGGTAGAACTCGTCCGCGCAGCAGAAGATGCGCGCGCCAAGCTCGCGCTCGCACGCCTCGCCGAAAGCGTTTACCTGCGCGATCACGGCGCGGCACTCCTCCTTGGTAAAGGGCGAGAGGGGATACAACCCCTCTCGGAATTTGGTAAGCCCCGCGGGCACCACCGACACACTGGAGAGCGAGGGGTGCAGCTTCGCAAGATCACGCATCGTGCGCGTCAGCTCCTCACCGTCGTTCACACCGCGGCAAAGCACGATCTGCCCGCAAATGCGAATGCCTGCATCGGCAAGGCGCCCGAGATAGGAAAGCACCCTTCCCGCGCGCTTGTTCTTCATCATCTCGCAGCGAAGCTCGGGATTGGTGGTATGCACCGACACGTTGACGGGAGAGATGTGCATCTTGATGATGCGATCGATATCCTTGTCGGTGAGGTTGGTCAGCGTGACGTAGTTGCCGTGCAGGAAGGAAAGGCGCGCATCGTCGTCCTTGAAATACAGCGACGGGCGCAGACCGCGCGGAAGCTGATCGATGAAGCAAAAGATACATTTGTTGGCGCAGCAGCGCTTCTTGTCCATCAACGGCGTTTCAAAGCAGAGCCCGATATCGTCGTACTCCTCTTTGTTGATCACAACCTCATACGGCTCGCCGTCCCTTGTGAGCGCAAGCACAACGCGGCGCTCCGCCAGATAAAAGCGATAATCCAGCACGTCCGCGATCTCGTTTTGATTGATGGAAACAAGCACGTCTCCCGCCTGCACGCCTGCGCGCGCGGCACGAGAGTTCTCTTCCAACTGTGTGATCTTGACCATACGCTCACCTCCTTCAGGGCATAATTTCGCATTATAAGATATTCTATCTTATAAGTATACCATAAAGACGCGCGTTTGTCAAAGAATTTCTTTGACAAAGATGCGCGCGCGTTGTTCCTTTTGATTTTTTGTTCAAATATCACAATTTTAAAATTTATCTTTTGATTTTCTTTCACAAAGTTCACAACACCCACTTGACAGCAAACCCGTTTTGTGCTATACTGTGAATACAGCAAGAGAGAACGAGTCTTGCGAGAATTTGAAGGGGGTGAGTCCGATGCACAGCGATACCGCAGAATCTCAACGCTATGCCCGCGATCTCACCACAGTTTTCATCTGAAAGCTTCGTGCACGTCGGGCAAACGCCGCGACGTGTTTTTCTTTTCGCACCGCTTGGCAGACGCGAAAGCGTCCACTCATCTGCCATTCTCGCGCGGGACAGATCCGTGACGTGCGGATCGAGCAAGCTGCTCGGCAACCCCTGTACGCGAAGATTTCTACCCAAGCCGTGACACCGTTTTGAATATACACCGATCGGGCATAGCAAAAGCGCATTGGAGTCAAATCTCCAATGCGCTTTTTTGTTTTCATTCATCTCGCGCTTGCGGAATACATTTATCTCGCGTTCGCGGAATTAAGAAGCAAGTGATACAATGGCGTCTGTCCTCGGCTTTGCCGAGCACGTCACTTCTTCGAAGTGCGACCGCTGCAGACAGATGATGGCGAACTAACCGTTCGCTGAATTTGTCTGCGAGGAACAACGAAGTAGCACGCCGCTTATTATTTCGCGTAGTCCACGGCGCGGCTTTCGCGAATGAGATTTACCTTGATCTGTCCGGGGTACTTGACCTCGTCCTGGATCTTCTTCGCCATCTCGCGGGCGATCAGCTTCATACCCTCGTCGGAAACGTCCTCGGGCTTGACCATCACGCGCAGCTCGCGGCCTGCCTGAATGGCAAACGCCTTCTCCACGCCCTCAAATCCGGTGGCAATCTCCTCCAGCTTTTGCAGACGCTTGATGTAGTTTTCCAGATCCTCGCGGCGAGCGCCGGGACGGGATGCGGAAATGGCATCGGCGGCCTGCACCAGAATGGCGATAACCGTCTGGGGCTCCACGTCGTTGTGGTGTGCCTCCACGGCGTGCACCACGTCCTTGCTTTCCTTGTACTTGCGCAGCACGTTGACACCCAGCTCCACGTGCGTGCCCTCCACGTCGTGGGGGAACGCCTTGCCAAGATCGTGCAAAAGACCCGCGCGCTTGGCAGCGGTGGCATCGACGCCCAGCTCCTCTGCCATGATACCGGCAAGGAACGCGACCTCGATCGAATGCTTGAGCACGTTCTGACCGTAGCTGGTGCGGTAACGCAGACGGCCGAGCAGCTTCACAAGCTCGGGGTGCAGGTTCGGGATACCCACCTCATAGGTGGCGCGCTCGCCTGCCTGCTTGACCACGGTCTCCACCTCGCGGCGGCACTTTTCCACGGTCTCCTCGATACGGGCGGGGTGAATACGGCCGTCGGAGATCAATCTCTCCAGCGTCAGTCTTGCCACCTCACGGCGCACGGGATCAAAGCCCGAAAGGGTGATCGCCTCGGGCGTGTCGTCAATGATCAGCTCAACGCCCGTGAGCGTTTCCAGCTTCTGAATGTTACGACCCTCGCGGCCGATGATGCGGCCTTTCATTTCCTCGCTCGGGATCTGCACCACGGAAATGGTGGATTCCGCCACGTGGTCGGTCGCACAGCGTTGAATCGCAAGGGAAAGAATGTTGCGCGCCTTGGCGTCCGCCTCGTCGCGGAACTGCGCGTCCAGCTCGTCCAGGCGCTGTGCCAGCTCGTGCTTGATCTCGCCCTCAACGCGCTCGATCAGCTCCTCCTTGGCCTGCTCTGCCGTCAAGCCCGCAAGGCCCTCCAGCACGTGCTTCTGCTCCTCCAGCGCGCCCTCGATCTGGGTGCGGAGTGCATCGTTTTCCTGCAGCTTCTGATCCAGAAGCTCGTTCTTGCGGTCAAGAACCTCTGCCTTGTGATCCAAGCTTTCTTCCTTCTGCGCGATACGGCGCTCCTGGCGCGTGACCTCGGCGCGGCGCTCCTTGAGCTCGGCCTCTGCCTCGTTACGCTGGCGGAAGATCTCGTCTCTGGCTTCCATCAGGCGCTCTTTTTTCAAGCTTTCTGCCTTCTTTTCCGCATCCAACAGGATACGCTCTGCCTCAGTGGCAGCGGCGCCCGCTTTTTTGCTGTTCAACACGCGGCGCACGGCGTAAGTAAGCACAGTCCCGAGCACGAACGCAGCCGCGGCGAGGACAATTGCTTGCCATAATTCCATCACAGTTTACCTCCTTAAAGAAATTTTCTATATACAAAACAGTTGTTGGCATTGTATACATTATAATATTATACATCTATATAAACGGAAAGTCAAGAGGTTTGCATTTTTTTGTGGTTTGTGACAACAAAATTCGCTTGACAAAGTGCACACACCCCGCTATAATAGAGGTAACGATCAAACAAAAGGAGGTTTCCCTTATGAAAACCGTTGAAATCCGTCTTTCCACCATTGTTGACGTACAGGAATTTGTCAGCATCGTTGCCCGCTCTCCGCTGGACATCGACCTGCTTTCCGGCCGCTACGTCGTTGACGCCAAATCCATTATGGGCATTTTCAGCTTGGATCTGCTCAAGCCCATCACGCTGCAGGCACACGGTGGCGACACCGATGAGCTGATGGCCGCGCTTGACCGCTTCATTGTGAAATAAGCACCGTAACGGTATGAAAAAAGCACCCTTTCGGGTGCTTTTTTCTTTATGTATGATTGTCCTCGGGAAGGCGATTGTTGATCGGTGCGTGGGGAAAACCGATCTCACCCGTCCCCCAACGTGTTTCCACTGTCACAGGCTTGGTGCCGTCCTGCTTTGTTGCACTTTTATTATTTGATATTGGAAGTTTGCCGATATAAATGCTGCCGTCTTTAAAACGAACCTTGAAGTCATACTCGCTTCCCTGCTCCAGATTCTCATAATATTCCGGCGTCCCATCAAGGGCAATAATCTCCTCAACTGTTTTCTTGCCTGCACCATAGTCATTCCACAGCTCTGCTTCAAAGTCAGTATTGCAATATGCCTCGATCAGTTTTTTCTCCTCGTTAAACACCAAGCGAATCTGCATCCAGGATTTAGAAGAATCCAACTCCTTTCCCTGGTCTTGTGCATCTTTCTTTGCTTTCTCGTATCTTGCGTCGCGGTAATACCACATTCTGCAATCCAAATGACCGTATTCCTCCAACATCAAAACGGCATCCCATACCGCGTCCGAAAAAGCGTCTGCTGAAGCTTGGGTAACCGTGGTCTTAAAGGTTTCTTCGGGCTCTCCCATAATCTCCCTCACCTCGTCCATCGTCATACCAAGCTCGATCATCTCGAATTTTTCAAGCATTCGCTCGGGCTCATACGTATCCCGTATTTTAAGGAACACCATCACGCCCGCGCCTATCACGGCTACCAAAATAAGTGCCCAGAAACACTTTTTAAAAACCGAAAGGACAAAATTTGACTTTTCGTCGTCGTCTTCTTCCTCCTCAAAATCAAACACAGGTGCGGAAGGTTCCTTTTGCGGTTGCGATACTCCCAGCAACTCGTTCACACTGATCTGATAGATCTCTGCCAGCTTGCAAAGCGTGGCGATATCCGGCTCGGACTGATCGTTTTCCCATTTGGATACCGCCTGCGCGCTGACGTTTAATCGCTCGCCCAGCTGCTGTTGTGTCATCACGTTCTTTTTACGATAGAACGCCAATCTTTCTCCGTTTGTCATTGTAATGCCTCCTCTCAGGGTTGCTTTCAGTATAGCATACTTTTCGCAAAAAGAAAATAGCGCCTCGGTTGAATTTCTCCACATTTGGTTGAAAACATACCCTCAGCCGTTTAAAAACGCCTTTTTTGAAAAAAAGTTGTATTTCCCGCTTTTCTCTCGAAAAAAAGTTGTTTTACAAAAAAACAGCCGCCCACGTTTGGTTGAGCGGCTGTTTTTCTGTTCCATTTACAGCGTGGCTGCCATCACTGCCTTGATGGTATGCATTCTGTTCTCTGCCTCGTCAAAGACGATCGACTGCGCGCCCTCGATCACCTCATGGGTGACCTCCATGCAGTCGATGCCGAACTTTTCATAGATCTCGCGACCGATCACGGTACCAAGATCGTGGAAGGCGGGCAGGCAGTGCATAAAGCGGCACTGGGGGCCGGCGTTGTCCATCAGCGCCTTGGTTACACGGTAAGGGGTGAGATCCTTGATACGCTTGGCAAAGACCTCGTTGGGCTCGCCCATCGACACCCACACGTCGGTGTAGATCACGTCGGCGTTCTTGGTGGCCAGCGTCGGATCCTCAACAAACTCCAACACGGCGCCCGTTTCGGCGGCGATCTCGCGGCACTTGGCAACCAGCTCTCCGTCGGGGAAATACTCCTGCGGTGCGCACGCCACAAAGTGCATGCCCATCTTGGCACAGCCCACCATCAGCGAGTTGCCCATATTGTAGCGGGCATCGCCCATATAGACCAGCTTCTTGCCCTTAAGCGTGCCGAAATGCTCCTTGATGGTCAGGAAATCGGCAAGGATCTGGGTGGGGTGGAACTCGTTCGTGAGACCATTCCACACGGGCACACCCGCATAGGCCGCAAGCTCCTCAACCAGTGCCTGCCCAAAGCCGCGGTATTCGATGCCGTCAAACATACGGCCAAGCACACGCGCGGTGTCGGCGATGCTCTCCTTTTTGCCGATCTGCGAGCCGGAGGGGCCGAGATATACGGGGTGCACACCAAGGTCGGCGGCAGCCACCTCGAAGGCACAGCGCGTACGCGTGCTGTCCTTTTCGAAGATCAGGGCGACACTCTTACCCTCATGCAAGCGGTGCGGAATGCCAGCCTTTTTCTTTGCCTTGAAATCTGCCGCAAGCTCCAGCATACCCTCGATCTCGGCGGGGGTAAAGTCAAGCAGCTTCAAAAAATGTTTTCCCTTCAAATTCAAGTTGTTCATCACAGTTCCTTTCGCTCGCCGTTTATGACGAGAATGTTCTCGGCGGCTCCTTGGAGCCACCGCTTGCTTTCAAGCGTTCAGCTGCTCTTTGACGTAAGCGATCTGCGCCATTACAGAGGAAAGCGAGGTGCCGCCCTCGGAAATGCG
>JAZRFG010000197.1:0-9704 GCA_045661265.1 Eubacteriales bacterium | reverse complement strand
GGATATAATATAATAGCAAATTATAAAAGAACGGATTCCTGTGACTGACGGATAATGGTGAATAGGGCGACCGAAACACCGTGGAACAGGGATTCTGGGGGGGCATGTGGCCCTCTCGCCGACCGTCTGGGCACACATCTGTTGGGACAAGAGCATACCTGCACTTGTACGGCATACGTGTGTCTTATTTTATTTTCAGGAGGAAATCATGAGCAAAAAAGTCGGTATCATTATGGGCAGCGACAGCGATCTGCCCATCATCAAAAAGGCGACGGATATGTTAAAGTCGCTGGACATTCCCTTTGAGGTGCACATCTACTCGGCGCACCGCACCCCCGTGGAGGCGGCGGACTTCGCCAAGAGCGCCAAGGCAAACGGATTTGGCGCGCTGATCTGCGCTGCGGGCATGGCGGCACACCTTGCGGGCGCGATCGCCGCAAACACGGTGCTTCCCGTGATCGGTATTCCCTGCAAGTCCTCTAACCTCGACGGGCTTGACGCTCTGCTTTCCACCGTAATGATGCCCACGGGCATTCCCGTGGCGACCGTTGCCATCGACGGCGGCGGCAACGCGGCGCTGCTTGCGGCACAGATCCTTGCAAACGAGGACGACGCCCTTTACGAGCGCCTTGTGGCAAAGCGCCAGTCCGACGCCGCCAAGGTGCTGGAAAAGGACGCCAAGGTCATGGAGCAGCTCTGATCCCCTCTCGAACCCCAAAATTAAAAATAAAAAAATTCAAAATACAAGGAGAAAACAACTATGAAACTCGTTTACACCGGCAAGACCAAGGACGTATTCGCACTCGACAACGGCAACTACCTTCTCAAGTTTAAGGACGACTGCACGGGCAAGGACGGCGTGTTCGATCCCGGCGAAAACGCCGTGGGCCTCACCATCGAGGGCGTGGGCGACGTCAATCTTCGTATGTCCATCTACTTCTTCGAAAAGATCAACGCCGCCGGCATCCGCACCCACTACGTGAGCGCAGATCTCGCCAACACCACTATGGAAGTTAAGCCCGGCAAGGTGTTCGGCAAGGGCCTTGAGGTCATCTGCCGCGAGCGCGCAGTTGGCTCCTTTATCCGCCGCTACGGCGCCCTCATCGAAAGCGGTGCCAAGCTCCCCTCTTACGTCGAGACCACCCTCAAGGACGACGCCAAGGGCGACCCGCTGATCACCAAGGACGCGCTCGTTGACATCGGTGTCATGTCCGCCGCACAGTACGACGATCTCAAGGATATGACCCAGAAGATCACCAAGATCGTGGCTGACGACCTTGCCGCCAAGGGTATGGAGCTTTACGACATCAAGTTCGAGTTCGGCTATGACGCCGAGGGCAACGTGATGCTCATCGACGAGGTGGCATCCGGCAATATGCGCGTTTACAAGAACGGCGAGTACGTCGATCCCATGACGCTCAACAAGCTGTTCTTCGCTTAATTTCAAAACCAATTTTTACACCGAAAGAGAGAAACAATGGGTGGATTTTTCGGAGCGTCCCTGAAAAGGGATTGCGTCATTGATATTTTCTTCGGCGTGGACTATCACACGCACCTTGGCACGCGGCGCGGCGGTATGGCTGTCTATGATAGCGAAGCCGGCTTCCAGCGCCAGATCCACAATATCGACAACACCCCTTTCCGTACCAAGTTTGAAAAGGATCTGCACGACTTCCACGGCAAAAGCGGCATCGGCTGTATCAGCGATACTGACCCCCAGCCGCTTCTGGTGCGCTCGCACCTGGGGCTTTACGCGCTCACGACCGTAGGCAAGATCAACAACGCCGAGGACTTGGTCGAGCGCTACTTTGCCGACCATGGCCATCAATTCATGGCCATGGGCTCGGGCAAGGTCAACGAAACCGAGCTGGTCGCGGCACTGATCAATCAGCGCGATACCCTTGTCGAGGGCATCAAGCATGCACAAGAGCTGATCGACGGCTCGATGACGATGCTGCTGCTGCCCAACGATGGCAGTCTTATCGCCGCGCGCGACCGCGTGGGTCGCTTGCCCGTGCACGTGGGCAAGGGCCAGGACGGCTGCTGCGTGTCCTTTGAGACCTTTGCTTACCAAAAGCTTGGCTACAAGAACCATTACGCGCTCGGCCCCGGCGAGATCGTGAAGATCACGCCCCACGGCGTCGAGCAGCTTGCCGCCCCCGGCAAGAAGATGAAGATCTGCGCCTTTTTGTGGGGCTATTACGGCTATCCCAACTCGAGCTACGAGGGCCGCAACGTCGAGATGATGCGCTGCCGCAACGGCGAGATCATGGCGCGCGACGAAAAGGAGCGCGGCACGATGCCCGAGGTAGACTTCGTGGCAGGCATTCCCGATTCGGGCGTGCCGCACGCCCTTGGCTACGCGAACGAGAGCAAGACGCAGTACGCGCGCCCGTTCGTGAAGTACACGCCCTCCTGGCCGCGCAGCTTTACCCCGCCCACACAGGCGCTGCGTAACCAGATCGCCAAGATGAAGCAAATCCCGATCCCCGAGCTCATTCAGGACAAAAAGCTTTTGTTCGTGGACGACTCGATCGTGCGCGGCACGCAGCTGCGTGAAACGGTGGAGTTCCTTTACGACAGCGGCGCAAAGGAAGTGCATATGCGCTCCGCCTGCCCGCCCCTGATGTACGGGTGCAAGTATCTGAACTTCTCGTCCAGCCGCTCCGAGATGGAGCTGCTCGCCCGCCGCACCATTCAGGAGCTGGAGGGTGACGAGGGACAAAAGCACCTCACCGAATACGCCGACGTTTCCACCGAGCGCGGCAAATGCATGCTGAAAAGCATCTGCGACAAATTCGGATTTGACAGCTTGGGCTTCCAGTCGCTGGACGGCATGCTGGAGGCCATCGGCCTTGACCGCGATCAGGTCTGCACCTATTGCTGGACGGGCAAAAAAGAGAACGATTGAAAGAGGTAGACAATCATGGAAAAAAGTTATTCTGCCAGCTATGCGGCCGCGGGCGTGGACATCACCGCGGGCTACAAGGCCGTGGAGCTGATGAAAAAGCACATCAAGCGCACCAAGAACGAGGGTTGCCTTGACGACGTGGGCGGCTTTGGCGGCTGCTTCGGTCTGCCCCTCGTCGGCATGGAGGAGCCCGTTCTGGTCTCCGGCACCGACGGCTGCGGCACCAAGGTTAAGCTCGCCATTCTGATGGACAAGCACGACACCATCGGCATCGACGCCGTGGCCATGTGCGTCAACGACATCATCTGCGTGGGCGCGAAGCCCTTGTTCTTCCTGGACTATATCGCCTGCGGCAAGAATATCCCCGAAAAGATCGCTGAGATCGTGGGCGGCGTGGCCGAGGGCTGTGTGGAGTCCGGCGCCGCGCTCATCGGCGGCGAGACCGCCGAGCACCCCGGTATGATGCCCGTGGAGGAATACGACCTCGCCGGCTTCGCCGTGGGTATCGTGGACAAGAAAAAGATCCTGGACAACACCAAGATGCGCGCAGGCGACGTGATCGTGGCACTCCCCTCGACGGGTATCCACTCCAACGGCTTCTCGCTTTGCCGCAAGGTATTTGACATCGACAACAACAATCCCGAGCTTTACGTCGCACGCGAGGAGCTGGGCGGTAAGACGATCGCCGAGGCACTCCTCACCCCCACCAAGATCTACGTCAAGGCCGTGCTTGCGCTCCTCGAAAAGGTCAACGTGAAGGGCATCTCCCACATCACGGGCGGCGGCTTCTACGAGAATATCCCGCGCTCGATTCCCAAGGGTCTTTCCGCCAAGATCGAGAAGGCAGCCGTCAAGGTGCTTCCCATCTTCGATATGATCGCCAAGTGGGGCAACGTGCCCGAGCGCGATATGTTCAACACCTATAATATGGGCGTTGGCATGAGCATCGTGGTGCCCGCCGACGAGGTAGAAACCGCGCTTGCCGTGCTGAAGGCAAACGGCGAGGACGCCTATGTGATCGGCGAGATCATCGAGGGTGACGACGGCGTGGTGTTCTGCTGATGAGTAAGAAGCGTATTGCCGTCTTCGTTTCGGGAGGCGGCACCAATCTGCAAGCACTGATGGACGCCCAGGACGCGGGCATTCTGCGAAGCGGTGAGATCGTGCTGGTGGTTGCCAGCAACCCCACCGCGTATGCCCTGGAGCGCGCCGCCACCAAGAACATCGCCACCGCCGTGGCGTGGAAGCGCGAGCTCGGCTCGCAGGAGGCGTTTGAGCGCGAGATCGAAAAGCAGCTTGCCGCACACGAGATCGACCTCATCGTGCTCGCGGGCTTTATGAACATTCTCTCCGCCGCCTTCACAAGCAAGTGGCCCGAGCGCATCATCAACGTGCACCCTGCCCTGATCCCAAGCTTCTGCGGCAAGGGCATGTACGGCCTTACCCCCCACGTGGCAGCACTGGAAAAGGGCGTCAAGGTCACGGGAGCAACCGTTCACTTTGTGAACGAGATCCCCGACGGTGGTAGGATCATCGCGCAAAAGGCCATAAAAATCAGAAAAGGCGACACCCCCGAGGTGCTGCAGCGCCGCGTAATGAAATATGCGGAATGGATCATTCTGCCGCGAGCAGTAGAGGAAGTCTGTAGCACACTTTAAGAATACGCGGGAGCTCTCCTGTGGGGGCTCCCGTCCCGCAACGATAAGGAGAAAAAGATGAAGGTTTCGACCATTGCAAATGAACTGAACTCCCTTGCCTATCACGGCAGAGGCATTATGATCGGCAAGAGCGCCGACGGAAAAAAGGCGATCACCGCCTACTTTATCATGGGCAGAAGCGTCAACAGCCGCAACCGCGTGTTCCAGCCCGAGGGCGATGCGATGCGCACCAAGGCGTTTGACGAAAGCAAGATGGTCGACCCCCATCTGATCATTTACTATCCCGTGCGCGTGCTTGGCAACAAGACCATCGTCACCAACGGTGATCAGACCGACACGATCTATAACCTGATGGATCAGCAGATGACCTTCGAGCAGGCGCTTCGCACCCGCGAGTTCGAGGACGACGGCCCCAACTGGACGCCCCGCATCTCCGGCATCATTCACTGCGAGGCGGGCGAAATGAACTATGCCATGTCCATTCTCAAAAGCGCTGAGGGCGACGACAGCTCCTGCGAGCGCTTCACCTATGCCTATTCCAACCCCATCGCCGGTCGCGCCAAGTTTATCCACACCTACAATGCCGACGCAGATCCCCTGCCCTCCTTTGAGGGTGAGCCCAAGACGCTGGAGCTGCCCGACGTGGATATCGACACGCTGACCGACCTGATCTGGAAAAACCTCAACGAGGACAACAAGGTGTCCTTGTTTGTACGCTATATCGACGTTGCCACGGGCGAGTTCGAGCAGCGCATCGTCAACAAGAACGCGTAAGCTTGCGCCCCACAATCTCAAACGAGGTGAAGAAATGAAAGAATTTGAACTGAAATACGGCTGTAACCCCAACCAAAAGCCCGCGAAGATCTATATGGCAAACGGCGCGGAGCTTCCCATCGAGATCCTTTGCGGCCGCCCCGGCTACATCAACTTCCTGGACGCGTTCAACTCCTGGCAGCTCGTCAAGGAGCTCAAAGAGGCGCTCGGCATGCCCGCCGTCACCTCCTTCAAGCACGTGTCCCCCACCTCCGCCGCCGTGGGTATTCCGATGTCGGAAAAGCTGATGAAGGCGTGCTTCGTCACCCCCGACGAGGTCAGCACCCCTCTCGCGTGCGCTTACGCGCGTGCGCGAGGCACCGACCGTATGTGCTCGTTCGGTGACTGGGTGGCGCTCTCCGACGTGTGCGACGTTCCCACCGCCAAGCTCATTCAACGCGAGGTGTCGGACGGCGTCATCGCCCCCGGCTACGAGCCCGAGGCGCTGGAGATCCTCAAGACCAAGAAGAAGGGCGCCTACAACATCGTCAAGATCGACCCGGACTACGTGCCCGCCCCCGTGGAGACCAAGCAGGTCTATGGCATCAGCTTCGAGCAGGGTCGCAACAACTTTGAGATCAACCGCGCACTGCTTGACAACATCGTCACCAAGTGCAAGGATATGCCCGACAGCGCCGCACGAGACCTGATCGTGGCGCTCATCACCCTCAAGTACACGCAGTCCAACTCGGTGTGCTACGCCGTGGACGGACAGGCGATCGGCGTGGGTGCCGGACAGCAGTCCCGTATCCATTGCACGCGCCTTGCCGGCACGAAGGCAGACACCTGGTTCCTGCGCCAGCACGATAAGGTCTTGAACCTGCCCTTCCGTGCAGATCTTGCCCGCCCCACCCGCGACAACGTCATTGACGGCTACATCAACCGCAACGAAGAGGACGTTTGCGCCGAGGGCAACTGGCAGAAATACTTCACCGAGCAGCCCGCCCCCCTTACCGACGACGAGATCAAGGCCTACCTTGCCACGATCGATGGCGTGTCGCTTGGTTCCGACGCGTTCTTCCCCTTCGACGATAACGTTGAGCGCGCCAAGCGCTCGGGCGTGAGATATATCGCAGAGCCCGGCGGCTCGATCCGCGACGACGCGGTGATCGATTGCGCCGACAAATACGGCATGACCATCGCCTTCACAGGTATGCGTCTGTTCCATCACTGATAAGGAGCACAATATGCAGATTTTAGTCGTAGGCGGCGGTGGCCGCGAGCATACCATCATCAAAAAGCTCAAGGAAAACAAGAAAATTGAAAAGATCTATGCGCTCCCCGGCAACGGCGGCATCGCCGCCGACGCGGAGTGTTACCCCATCAAGGCGACCGACGTGGACGGCATCGTGGCGTTCGCCAAGGAGCATAAGATCGACTTCGCCGTGGTCGCACCCGACGACCCGCTGGTGCTTGGCTGTGTGGATCGCCTCACGGACGAGCTGGGTATCCCTTGCTTCGGCCCCCGCGCCAACGCCGCTATCATCGAGGGCAGCAAGGTCTTCTCCAAGGCGCTGATGCACAAGTACGGCATTCCCACCGCCGCAAGCGAGACCTTTGACGATCCCGACAAGGCGATCGCGTATCTCGAAAAGCAGGACTACCCCACCGTTATCAAGGCAGACGGCCTTGCGCTCGGCAAGGGCGTGGTGATCGCACAGAGCTTTGACGAGGCAAAGCAAGCCGTCAAGGAAATGATGTGCGACAAGGTCTTCGGCGAGAGCGGCAGCCGCGTGCTGGTCGAGGAGTTCATGACGGGCCCCGAGGTATCGGTGCTCGCGTTTATGGACGGCAAGACCGTGGTGCCGATGGTCTCCGCGATGGACCACAAGCGCGCAAAGGACAACGATGAGGGCCTGAACACGGGCGGTATGGGCACCATCGCGCCCAACCCCTACTACACCGACGCGGTCGCGGCGGAGTGCATGGAAAAGATCTTCCTGCCCACGATGCACGCGATGAACGCCGAGGGTCGCACCTTTCAGGGGTGCCTGTTCTTCGGTCTGATGATCACCCCCAAGGGACCGCGCGTGATCGAGTACAACTGCCGCTTCGGCGACCCCGAAACGCAGGTGGTGCTCCCGCTCTTGGAAAGCGACCTGTTCACCATCATGCAGGCAGTATCCGCGGGCAAGCTCGCTGACGTCGAGGTGAAATTCCGCGACGGCGCCGCGTGCTGCGTGGTGCTCGCGTCCGACGGCTACCCCAAGAAGTATCAAAGCGGCTTTGAGATGACGCTTCCCGCCCTTGGCGCGGACGAGCATCTGTTCGTCGCGGGCGCGAAGCTCGAGGACGGCAAGCTGCTCACGGCAGGCGGCCGCGTGATCGGCGCCGTGGCAACGGCTGACACGCTTGAGGGTGCGATCGCGCACGCCTACGAGGTCGCCGAAAAGGTACAGTTCGAGAACAAATATTGCAGAAAAGACATCGGCGCGCGCGCACTGGCCGCCAAGTAAGGAGTTGCAAATGGTTTATAGAGTATATGTAGAGAAAAAGAAAGAGCTCGCGCACGAGGCGAACGGTCTTTATAACGAGCTCGCCACCCTTGTCGGCATCAAGGGGCTCACCGGTCTTCGCGTGATCAACCGCTATGACGTGGAAAATCTGGACAAGGCGCTTTTCGACAAGGCCGTCGCCACCATCTTCTCCGAGCCCCAGCTTGACATCGTTGGCGAGGATTTTGACGCGAGAGGCGGCGTTGTATTCGCCGTGGAGCCCCTGCCCGGTCAGTTTGACCAGCGCGCCGACTCCGCCGCACAGTGCATCCAGCTGCAAAGCGGCGTCGAGCGCCCCACCGTGCGCTCCGCCAAGGTCTACGTCCTTGAGGGCACTCTCACCGACGCGGACGTTGCCGCCATCAAGAAGTTCGTCATCAACGCCGTGGAGAGCCGCGAGGCCGCGCTCGACAAGCCCGAAACGCTTGCCATCGAGTACGCCATTCCCTCTCGCGTGGCGACCGTCGAGGGCTTCATCGCGCTGGACGAAAAGGGCCTTGCCGATCTGCTCGACACCCTTGGTCTTGCCATGGACCTGGACGATCTGAAGTTCCTGCAAAACTACTTCCGTGACGAGGAGAAGCGCGATCCCACCATCACCGAGATCCGCGTGGTCGACACCTACTGGTCTGACCACTGCCGTCACACCACCTTCTCCACCCACATCGACGAGGTGAAGATCAGCGATCCCGCCGTACAGGCCGCTTACGAGCGCTATCTCGCCGCTCGCGTTGAGGTCTACGGCGAAGAAAAAGCAGCCAAGCGTCCCCAGACGCTGATGGACATTGCCACCATCGCGGGCAAGACCCTGAAGAAGCGCGGCGTGCTCCCCGAGCTTGACGAGAGCGAGGAGATCAACGCCTGCTCGATCCACGTCACCGCCAAGGTCAACGGCGAGGATCAGGACTGGCTCCTTATGTTCAAGAACGAAACGCATAACCACCCCACCGAGATCGAACCCTTTGGCGGCGCCGCCACCTGTATCGGCGGCTGTATCCGTGACCCGCTCTCGGGACGCGCTTACGTGCATCAGGCAATGCGCGTGACGGGCGCGGGCGACCCCCGCAAGTCGCTGGCTGAAACGATCGAGGGCAAGCTCCCCCAGAGAAAGCTGTGCCAGACCGCCGCTGCGGGCTACTCCTCCTACGGTAACCAGATCGGTCTTGCCACGGGTCACGTGGCAGAGATCTACCACGACGGCTACCTCGCAAAGCCTCTGGGGTGCGGCGCCGTTGTCGCCGCTGCTCCCGCTTACAACGTGCGCCGCGAGCGTCCCGCCCCCGGCGACGTGATCGTCCTTTTGGGCGGCCGTACCGGCCGTGACGGCATCGGCGGCGCGACCGGCTCGTCCAAGAGCCACAACAAGAAGTCGCTTTCCACCATGGCGTCCGAGGTGCAAAAGGGCAACGCGCCCGAGGAGCGTAAGATCCAGCGCCTGTTCCGCAATCCCGACGTGACGCGCCTTATCAAGCGCTGCAACGACTTCGGTGCGGGCGGCGTATCCGTTGCCATCGGCGAGCTTGCCGACGGCCTTTGCATCGACCTTGACGCCGTACGCAAGAAGTACGACGGTCTGGACGGCACCGAGCTTGCGATCTCCGAGTCGCAGGAGCGTATGGCCGTGGTGGTGGCCGCCGAGGACGCCGATCAGTTCATCGCTTACGCCGAGGACGAGAACCTTGAGGCGTACCGCGTGGCAGTTGTGACCGAGGAAGCCCGTATGGTCATGTCCTGGAAGGGTCAGACCATCGCAAACCTCTCCCGCGCGTTCCTCAACACCAACGGCGCGGACAAGCACACCAAGGTGGACGTCACCGAAAAGGATCT
>JAZRFG010000196.1:0-1211 GCA_045661265.1 Eubacteriales bacterium | reverse complement strand
CTTGGCGGCGGGGTCTATCCCGTTCACCGCCTGGATCGCACCGTGGGCGGCGTGATGGTCTATGCCAAAACGCGCGAAGCGGCGGCAAAGCTCTCGGCCGCGGTGCAGCAAAATAAGTTGGAAAAGGAATACACCGCGATTCTTTCCGGTGTGCCTGTGCCCGCCGAGGGCGAGCTGCGTGATTATCTCTTTAAGGATAGCGCCACGAACAAAAGCTTCGTGGTGGACAGCGCGCGCAAGGGAGCCAAGGAGGCGATCCTTTCCTTTCGCACCGTTGACACGTGTATGCACGAGGGGGACACACTCGCGCGTGTAAAAATTCGCTTGCAAACGGGGCGCTCGCATCAGATCCGCGTGCAGTTTGCCTCTCGCTCCCACCCGCTGGTGGGGGACGGCAAATACGGCTCGCGCATCAAGGCGCAGAACCCCGCGCTCTTTGCCACGGGACTTTGCTTTCCCCACCCGAAAACAGGCAAAAAAATGCAGTTTTCGACACCCGTTCCGGGGGATTTTCCCTGGGGGCTGTTCGGTACGTCCCAGTACGAGATCGAGCGAAAGTATCTGATCGAGTACCCCGATGCGCAAGCGCTTTCCCTTGCCGAGGGCGTGCGCGTGAAGCGTATCGAGCAGATCTATCTGCTTGCCGCCCCCGGGGAAACGCGCCGCGTGCGAAAAATGACGGAAAAGGGAAGCGTGCGCTATATCGAAACGCGCAAGTACCGCGTGAGCGACCTGCGCGCCACCGAGGAGGAGCGCGAACTTTCCGCGGCGGAATATGACGCGCTGCTGGCGCTGGCCGATCCCGCGCTGCGCCCCATTTGCAAAACGCGCTATGCGATCCCGTATGCGGGGCACACGGTCGAGGTGGATCTGTATGATTTCTGGCAGGACCGTGCCACCGCCGAGGTGGAGCTTGCCGACGAGGGTGAGCGCGTGGCACTGCCCCCGTATCTGCACGTTATCCGCGAGGTCAGCGACGACAAGCGGTATAAAAACGTCAATTTGGCGCGAGAATTGCCTGAAAATTAACAGGGAAGCGCTCGAAAAAGCGCGGAAGCAACGCTTCCGCCCTTTTTCTATCTCTTTCGCGCACAGGAAAGAAAAAGGTCGGAAGCTGCGCTTCCGACCGCTTCCGACATTTCCAAAACAGAAAAAATGTCCGACTTTGGAAAGAAATTTGCGAAAACCTCTTTACAAAAACGGAAAGATGT
>JAZRFG010000195.1:0-3615 GCA_045661265.1 Eubacteriales bacterium | reverse complement strand
CATCGCCGCCGAGGGGGACACGCCTGCGAACTCCATCGGATACAGATAGAAGAACCAGTGATAAATGGTCAGATAAAAGGGGAGAAAGTACAGCACGCCCGCGCCGTAAAACGCGCGGTAGCGCAGCTTGCGCTCCCGCCTGACGGCGGCAAACAGCCACACGAGCGCGGGGGTCATCGTGACCCACTGCAAAAATCCAACGGTGGGGAAAACAAGACACAGTGCGGTCAATATACCCCCTAACGGTAACAAAAAGAGCTTCTTTTTGCCGATCATGCTTTCCCCTCCTTTCCTTTTACTTAAAATCCTTAATAAACCACACCTCGGTGGGATCGATGGAAAACTCCTTGCCGCGCAGGTACCCAAGCGCTCCCTCGCTGTTTGCGAAATCAAAGCGCAATCTCACGGCGTACAGCGCCTGATGCTTATAGCCCTTGGTGCGCTCGTTGCGGTTTTGTCCGTACTTGCCGTCACCGAGCAGCGGGTGACCCACGTGCGCAAGATGCGCGCGGATCTGATGCGTGCGCCCCGTGACAAGCTCGACCTCCAAAAGGGAGTTGCCACTCTTCTCGGCAAGCACATGGTAGCGGGTGATGATGTGTTTGCCACCCGCGAGCGGCTTATCCGATACCGTTACCAGGTTATTTGTGCTATCCTTGCGCAAATATCCCCGCAGCTCGTCCGCCTTTTTGCGGAAGATGCCGCGCGCCGCGCAGAAGTAAAACTTGCTGATCTCGTTTTGCTTGATCTTCTCGTTCATCACGCGAAGCGCTTCGGCATTCTTCGCCGCGATCACGATGCCGCCCGTGTTGCGATCAATGCGGTTGCAAAGCGCGGGCGCAAAGGATTGCTCGGCATCGGGGTCGTACTCCCCCTTGCCGTACAGATACGCCTTAACGTGCAAGATCAGTGTGTTTTCCCCGCCCGCGGTATCCTCGTGCACCAACACTCCGGGGCGCTTGTTGAGCAGCATGATATTCTCGTCCTCGTAAAGGATCGAAAGCTTTGGCGTAATGCGGGAAAGGGCGTTTTCGTCCTTCTCGGGCACGTCGAAAAACTCGTCGCGGATATAGAGCTGGACGCTATCCCCTTCGCAAAGAATGGTGTTTTGTTGTGCGCGCGCCCCATTGAGTTTGATCTTTTTGAGGCGAATGTATTTATACAGTAAGGACTGTGGCAGACCTTTGATCGCCTTGGTGAGAAATTTATCCAAGCGCTGGCCCGCGTCGTTGCGGCCGATCTTCATCTCTCGCACGGCACACCCCCCCTTCCTTTTTTAATATTATACTCTATCCGCGCGGCTTTTTCAAGCAAAAACGCGAAAATTCCCTTGCCGGTGTTGACCCTGAGCCAAAGAAGTGGTAAAATAGAGAAAATGGGAAAGGGGGTGCCACCGTGAGCGAGTGCACTGCGCCCCGCGTGGGGCTGATCACGCTTGGCTGTAAGGTCAATCAATATGAAAGCGAGGCGATCGCAGAGCTGTTCGTTCAAGAGGGCTTTGCCGTGGGCGACGCCGACGATGTCTGTGACGTTTACGTCATCAACACCTGCACGGTGACCGCCGAATCCGACCGCAAGGCGGGGCAACTGATCCGCCGCGCCGCGGCGAAAAATCCCGCAGCCCCCATTCTTGTCACGGGCTGCTTTTCGCAATCCCACCCCGAGCGCGTTGCCGCCATTAAGGGCGTGGATTTCGTGTGCGGAAACACCGATAAGCTCGCCGTGGTACAAGCCGCCAAACGGCTGCTCAAGGCGCGCGCCGCGTGTGCCGAGATCGCCGTGGACGACGTGCAATGTGCCCCCTTTGAGCCGATGACCATCACGCGCTTCGACCGCACGCGCGCCTACGTCAAGATCGAGGACGGGTGCGAGAACCGCTGCTCCTACTGTGCCATTCCCGCCGCACGCGGACGCGTGCGATCCAAGCCCCTTGCCGACGTTGTGCGCGAGGTTGAGGGACTGGTACGCGGCGGCTGTCGCGAGGTGGTGCTCACAGGCATCGAAACCGCGTCCTGGGGACGCGATCTTGAGGGCGTGACGCTGGCCGACCTGATCGTCGCCGTGGACGCTATCGAGGGACTGGAGCGCTTGCGCCTCGGGTCTCTGGAGCCCACGGTCATGCGCGAGGAATTCCTTGCAAAAATCGCCAATCTGCGCACGGTCGTGCCGCATTTTCACCTTTCGATGCAATCGGGCAGCGCACGCGTGCTTGCCGCGATGCGCCGCAGATACAACCCCGACCAGGCGATGGCGGGCATCAAACGTTTGCGCGCCGCAATGCCGAACGTGGAGCTGACCACCGACTTTATCGTGGGCTTTCCCGGTGAGAGCGAGGAGGATTTTGCCGATACGATGCGCTTTGCCGCCGAGGCGGAATTCTTGCAGATGCACGTGTTTGCCTACTCCAAGCGAGAGGGCACTCCCGCCGCCACAATGCCGGGGCAGATCGAAAAAAGCGTCAAGCGCGAGCGCTCTGCGCGCCTTATTGCCCTTGGCGAGCAGCTGACGGCAAAACGCCTTGCGCGAGCGCTGAACGAACCCACCCGCCCCGTGCTTTTTGAAAGCTTTGAGCGCGGCGTTGCCGTGGGGCACACGCGCGAATTCTTCGAGGTGGCGGTAAGCTCCCGCGTTCCGCTTGACGGCGAGATCCGCACGGTGCGCGTGCTTCGCGCGGAAAACGGACGCCTTTGGGGCGAACTGGAAAAATAAACAAGTGTGCCAAAAACGGAGCCCCTTGGCGCACAATTCCTGTAAAAATGCAAAAAATCAAGTTTTTTTGAAAAAGGGGTTGCATTTTTCTGATTTTTATGGTATAATACCCCTTGCTGTTAAAAAAATACTACAGATAAACGACTGCACCCACGGGGTGCGCGAGGAGGTGTCAATATGGCAAAGTGCAGTGTTTGCGGAAAGGGCGTTGTGTTCGGTCAGAACGTTTCCCACTCCCATCGCAAGACCAACCGTTCCTGGAAGCCCAATATCCGTAAGGTAAAGGCTATCGTTGACGGGACCCCCACCACCGTGGCGGTTTGCTCCCGTTGCCTGCGCTCGGGCAAGGTTACCCGCGCGTAAGGAAAATAGAAAAAGCTCTCGCGTTTTCGTGAGAGCTTTTTCTATTTTCAAACACATTTTCAAAGAACGTACAGATTTCGACGCAGAAGGCGCGATCCGGATGCAAAGGCGTATTAACACATACGTCGAGCGTCAGGATCGCGCCTTCTGCGCGAAATATGAAGTCCTTAATTTTCCATAATTGCTTCGATCGCGGCAAGGCACGCGCTGCGCAGCCCACTGTGCTCCAGTGCCGCCACGCCCTTGATGGTGGAGCCTGCGGGCGAGCAGACCATATCCTTCAGCACACCGGGATGAAGCCCCGTCTCCTGCTGCAGCTTAGCGCTTCCCTTCACGGTCTGGGAAACCAATCTATATGCCTTATCACGGGGCAAACCGTAGTATACGCCCGCATCGGCAAATGCCTCAATGAGAAGATCCACAAAAGCGGGGCCGCATCCGGACAGGGCGCCGCCGATGCCCATCAGCTCTGAGGGCAGCGTATCTACCGCGCCGATCGCGGCAAGCAAATCAGTGGCAAAGCTCAACTCGTCCGCGGTAAAG
>JAZRFG010000194.1:0-5770 GCA_045661265.1 Eubacteriales bacterium | reverse complement strand
CTTTTGCAAAGATAAGATTAAGCTCAACCGCACATTCATAGCTTGCCTTGATGCCCTCATAAAAGCCGCCGGCTTCCATTGAAAGCTCAAAAAGAATACGCTCAATTTCATCTCTTTCCTTGCTCTGAAGTACTTTGATTTCGTTGTTTGCTTCAACAACAGCTGTAGGCTCAATAAAAACAGTTGCACCGCTTGATGAGGTGTCATGTACAAGGCCTGAAATTTCATTTCTGTGTTCAATTTTTACGGGCACAACATATCTTCCGTTACGCATTGTGACAATGGATTCGCGAAGATATTTCTGAAAGTGCTGTGAATGGGTCATCTGGTCAAGCTTATCTCTTACCCTTGATGAAGCCATACGGATTTTTTTTCTTATATCGTAAAGTGCGGGGGAGGCGTTGTCGCTCATTTCATCCTCGCTGATAATTGCAGAGGTGATTTTATCTTCAAGAAATTTATTCGGCATCATTGCCTCAAAAAGGCTGTCGATTGAGGTCACGATACCGCTGTTTCTGCTTTTCCATTCGGAAAGGGAGCGGATTACACGCAGAACCTCAGCAATATCAAGAAGCTCGCGCATATTGAGTGCACCGCCGGCAGAGGCGCGGTAAAGGGCGTTATTGACATTTTTCAGTCCGCCGAAGGACGGTGCGCCGAATTTAGCCATAAGTGAATGGGCATCGTCAGTTTGTCTGAGAAGCATTTTGGCAAGGTTGATATCAGCCTCCGGCTGAAGCTTTTCTGCAAGCTCTTTTGCATCCTCGCATGAAGTGAATTCTGAGAGCCTTGAAAGCACCTTCGGAAGCTCAAGAGCAATATGGTGCTTGTTCATATAACTCCTCCTTTCAATCAGGAATATATCTTATTATATCTTTTGTCAGAAGAACTGTCAACTGTAAAACTTACTGTATCAGCTGCTGCGGATTATATATATTGATATACGGTATATAAATAATAATATAATTATTTTGAAAAAAACTATTGACTTTTTTCTTGTCATAGGTTAAAATATAACACGCTGTCAAATGTGATCCATTAGCTCAGCCGGCAGGGCACTTGACTTTTAATCAAGGTGTCCGGAGTTCGAATCTCCGCAGGAGCACCAACAAAAAAGGCACCCAAATGGGTGCCTTTTTTGTTTGCTTTTTCTTGTGCAAAACTGCATTTTCTCTTGCTTTTTGCGCGCGGGCGTGCTATAATGAGGGGGATAAAACGCGCGGTGTTTTGCCGCGGAATGTGAGGCATACTATGACACAGTGGGCCCTTTGGGGAACGATCGTAAATACCGTAGTGGTGCTGCTTGGTGCGCTGCTCGGGCTTGGCTTGCGCGCGCTGTCGCGTTGCGCGCCCGCGCAAGTGGAAGGGTCGCCGCGCCGCAGCGTGACGGACACCATTCAAAAGGGATTGGGGCTTTGCGTGCTGCTCATCGGTGTGTCCGGCGCGCTGGAGGTCCGCTATATGCTGGTGATGATCCTTTCCGTGGCGCTGGGTGCGCTGGTGGGCGAGCTTCTGGACCTGAACGGACTTCTTTCCCGCTTCGGCGCCTTCGTTGAGCGCAAGCTCGGCGGCAAGGAAAAGGGGACATTTGCCGAGGGCTTCGTCAGTGCCACGCTGCTTTTTTGCGTCGGTGCGATGACAGTCACGGGTGCTTTGGAAAGCGGGCTTTTGCACACGCACAACACCTATTACGCCAAGGGGTTGATCGACATGGTCTGCGCCGTGACCTTTGCTTATGCGCTGGGTGCCGGCGTGGTGCTTTCCGCCGCGAGTGTATTTGCCGTGCAGGGGACGCTGACGATGATTGCGGTGCTGGCGGGCGGTGTCATACCCGCTACGGTTACAGGTGAGATGATCGCCGTGGGCTCGCTTCTGGTGATGGCAATCGGCACCAATTTGTTGGGCCTCACCAAGATCAAGGTGATGAATCTGGTGCCCGCGATGCTTTTCCCCATCGCGCTGTGTCCGCTTTACGAGTTGATCTTTGCCTGAAAAGGAGGTGCGCTGTATGACCTATCCCATTCATTCTCCCGCCTTGTTTGCCTTTCGTGAGCACCCGCTGGAGATCCGTGCGCTTTTGCCCGACGAGGAGCGAAGCGTAGCGGCGCTTTACCTTATTTGGGCGGCAAACGGTGTGGAAAATCGCACGAGAATGCTCCCCGTTGACGGCCTTGCCTTGGAGGAGAGCTATTCGCTTTACGCCGCCACGCTGCCCGCACAGGACCTTGTGGGGGAGAGCGTGGAGTATTGCTTCGAGCTGGACGGCAAGCGCGGCGCGCGCTATCGCGTGGCGCTTTTTGCGCGTGAGCTGCCCCCGCCCCTTGTGATCACCGAGCTTTGCCTGCGTGCACCCGCCGAGGTTGCGTATCTTGAGATCTTCAACCCCACAGATGGGGACGTGGATCTGTTTGATTACGAGCTTTTGATCGAGCAAAGCAGCCGCTTTATGGGGCGCACTCCTTTTTGCGAGGAGCCCTTGCAGATGCTGCGCGCGGGGGAATGTGCCGTGGTGCGCGTTCTCAGTGCGGATCACCTGAACAGGATCGGTGACCCCTCGCGTGAAGCGCCCTTTTTCTGGGACGCCGCCGAGCATCACTTTCCAGATAGCTGCGAGGAACTTGACGAGCGCGCGCCGCGCGTGATCGCGGTGGCGTGCGCCACGAAGGGCGCGGACGGCGTTTGGGTGAAATCCAACGAGCGCGCGATGCCTGCGAGCTGGCAGCCGCAACGCTATCGCCTGGTGAAGCGCGGTACGGACCAGCCGCTCTATGAGCTGAGTGCACACTTTGGTGTGAAATATCTCGACGTGCCTCAGCGAGATGCTTCGCTTTGGAGCGTGGATCCTCTGCGCCCCACCATCGCCCTCAAAGCGGCGGCGCGCCGCGCGGGCACGCCCGGCTTTGCGGATTCCGTTCAGGCGTTGCCGTATTTCGGGGATCTTGCAACCCCCGCGATCCTGCCCTTGCAAAAGGCGGCGCTGTGTCATACGGCAAGCGCGCCGAGCATTCGCTTTGCGGTGCTGGGTGGTGCGCACGATATCCCGGTGCTTTTCTACCGCGATGGGGAAAGCTGGAGATCCGCGATCGCCGAGCAGGACGAGGCGGGGCTTTGGCAGGCGTCGCTCCCGCGCGCGGCGGTGCTGCGCGAGGAAAAGCAGCTTCTTTACTATATCGAATGTAAGGGTGCGTGGTACACGGCGCGCCTTGGCAGCGAAATTGACCCCTTGACGGTGTCGATAATCGACGATGCGGGACCTGAGATCACCGCCATGTATCCCGCAGACGGCGAGGCCGTGGAAAAGCAGCTGCAGCCGGAGATCCGCGTGCGCTTTTTCGACGCGGCAGGGGTGGATATGGCAACCAGCGCGATCTGTCTTGACGGTGTGAACGTATCTGACGGTGCCGAGTGGCAGGCGGGTGAGGTGCGCTACCGCCCCGCCAAGCCCTTGGGAGAGGGTGAGCACGTGCTGGAGCTGGTGCTGCGTGATATGCTTGGCAACCGCACCTATCGCCGCACGGCGTTCCTCTTGCACGACGGCACGCAAATGCGACTGTTCAGTGGACAGGTGCATAGCCACACCTCTCGCTCGGACGGCTCCGGCAGACCGCAGGACGCGATGGCGTATGCTCGTGACGAGGGTAAGGTGGACTTTTTCTCGGTCACGGACCATTGCCTGATGACGACGGACGAGGACCTGGATCGCCGCCACGCCGAGGCCGATCTCTTCAACGAGAATGGACGCTTCGCCACGCTTTTCGGCTTTGAGATGAGCTGGCTTTCGGACAGTGTCTGGGGGCATATGAACCTTTTGAACACCGATTGGCACGACTGCGCGCGCGCGACGCCCCTGCCCGAGTTTTATGAAAAGCTGGCGGCGGACGAGGACGCCATTGCGATGTTCAATCATCCGGGCTACAAATGGGGGGATTTTGACAGCTTCCGCTACCACGCGGGGGCAGATGCCCGCGTGGGTCTTATCGAGATCCGCGGGGCAATGCACGATAAGCCTTACGCCCTGATGCTCTCGCGCGGTTGGCACGCCGCTCCCGTGTGGAACGAGGACAATCACAAATGGAATTGGACGACCGCCAGCAAGGGCGGCGGTATGGTGCTGGCGCACTCGCTCACGCGCGAGAACGTGCTGGACGCGATGCGCCGCGGTCGCACGTATGCCACCTCTGACCGTTCCACCAAGGTGATCTACCGCGTGAACGGGGAGTGGCTGGGCACGCGCTTGCAATCCCCCGATACGCTCGGCTTTGAGGTGCTTGTCAGCACCGAGAACGAGGCGGGCATCGGCGACCTTTACCTTGTGAGTGAGGACAATATCGTGGTCGCGCACACCCAGGCGGGCCCCTTGCGGCAGTTCTCCTGGCGATTGGAGCTGCCCGCGGAGTTTGACTATTACTACGTCAAGATCCAAAACGGTAAGGAGTACACCTTGACTGCCCCCGTGTTTGTCGAAGGGCGCAATGCGCTCACCCTGCACGCGCCGGAGATCTCCGACAGCGGCGAGGCGGACGCGCCCTTTTCGGTGTGCATCACCGTGGAAAATACGGGCGGAAAGGACCTTTCCGACGTTGCGCTGGACTTCTATCTTTCGGGCGAGGAGGGCTTCTGCCTGCCGCTGCTCACAGCGATGGAAAGCGAGTATATCGGCGAGCTGCAGGCGGGAGAATCCCGTACCGTTTGCCGCCGTTTCCCCGCGATTGCGGGCAAAAACCGCGTGAGCGCCGTGGTACGCGGCGCGTGCGGCAAGCAGCGCTTTGCGGACACGACCTACACCTTCCTGCCACGTGCCATCATCAGCCGCATTTGCCCCTTGACAAGCGAGCTGGACGGCGAGGAGAACCCCTTTTCCTTTGCAGAGCTGTATAATCCGTACAGCGTGCCGCTTTCCTTGAACGGCTATGCACTCTACCCCTGCCACGGTGCGGGAACAGGGTGCCTTGAGGAGAATATTCAGCCGCTGGATGGGCTCACGATCCCCGCGCACGGCACGGTGACCGTTTGGCGCCGAAATGCCGACAGCAAGCTTGAAATTGAGGATTTCAACACCCATTACGGCACTTCCTTGGACGAGAGCTCGCTTCTTTGCTCGCAAAAGGCGATCTTCCAGGTGGATACGCGCGGCCATAAGCTGGACCTGCGCCAAAACGGCGTACCCGTGGCGCGCGTGTGCTACAGCACCTACTGTGGCGGTGCGAAGAGCGTTCCGGATCAGCAGCTGATCTATCGCTACGTGCCCGATCTTACCGTGCAGGAGGAGTTGATCACGCCCACAGTCCCCACGCCTATGGGAACGCCTTGCGAGGAGCAGATGCTGCCCGTTTTGCACGCTTCCTCTCGTGCCGATGAGTGGGAAAAGGCGAAGAAAGAGCAGGAAAGTGATGCGCTTGCACACAGGCCCGTGAAAAAGATGTCGCCTTGGCAGGCAGCCGCCTTTGCCGCGAACGCCTTCGCCGCATTCAAGGATCTGTTTTTCGACAAAGACTAAAAAACAAGCGACCGTAAATCGGTCGCTTGTTTTTTATCCAAAATCGTGGCGATCGCCTGCGTGGCTTCCAAGCTCTTCTAAAAGAAGAACGATCTCTTCGATCTTCCAAAAGCATTCTTTGTCCGAAAGTGTGTGATCCTCTAAAATTTCCTTGATCTTTCGCAGCGCCTCATAGCATTTTAGCTCCACCATGTTGACCATTGCGGGAATGTCGGGAAATTTGACCTCGATTCGCTCGTTTTCTAATAGCTTACACAGCATTTCCTGATATAA
>JAZRFG010000193.1:0-1953 GCA_045661265.1 Eubacteriales bacterium | reverse complement strand
CCCGAGGTACCCGCGCCTGCCGCAGAGCAAGCACCCGCGGCACCCACCACGGATCTGGACGATTTCGATCAGATCATGAGCTTGTTCCGCTCCCGCTGATACATGTAAAAAAGGCGATCGCGTTGCGGTCGCCTTTTTGTTTTGCGAAAAGCCCCGCTTTCCGTGCCGTTGATGACACGGAAAGCGGGGCTTTGTTTATTGCTTGATGCGGGGTGTTATTGCAGCTGTGCCGCAAGAACGTCTGCTGCGCTTGCAAGAGCAGCGTCCACCTTGTCGGCTTCGCGGCCGCCAGCCATCGCGTTGTCGGGGCGTCCGCCGCCCTTACCGCCGGTAACGGCAGCAACGGCACCCACCAGCTTACCGGCGTGTGCGCCCTTGGCCACGGCGTCCTTGCCTGCAACGGCGAGGAATTTGATGTCAGAGCCGTTCACAGTGGCGATCACGGCAACGGTGTCAGCGGCGCTTGCCTTGACCTCGTCGGCAAGAGAACGAGCCACGTCCTGCTCCATGCCGTCAAAGCGGGCGCAAGCCAGCTTCACACCGCCAACCGTGACGGCGCTGCCAAGCAGCTCGTCCTTCTTGGAACCGGCCAGCTTGGCGTTGAGGGCGTCCAGCTCACGGTGCATGCTGCGAAGCTCGTCCTGCAGCTGAGCGGCGCGCTTGGCGACGTCAGCCACGTTCTGTGCCTTCAGGGTGTCTGCCGTGTCGGCAAGAAGCTTGTCCTTGCTTGCCAGCAGCTGCAGCACGCCAAGGCCGGTGCACGCCTCGATACGGCGCACGCCTGCGGCAACAGAGGATTCGGAAAGGATCTTGAAAAGACCGATGCGCGCGGTGTTGTTGATGTGCGTACCGCCGCAAAGCTCGGTGGAGAAGTTGCCCATGCGCACGACGCGTACGGTGTCACCGTACTTCTCACCGAACAGAGCCATAGCACCAAGGCGCTTTGCCTCGTCGATGGGCATTTCCGTCATGGTGATGGGAAGTCCCGCCATGATGTGCGCGTTGACCAGCGCCTCGACCTTGCCGATCTCGTCAGCGGTGAGTGCGGCGAAGTGGGTGAAGTCAAAGCGACACTTGTCTGCATCGACAAGCGAGCCGGCCTGCTCGACGTGTGTACCCAGCACGGTGCGCAGCGCCGCCTGCAGCAGGTGCGCCACGGAGTGGTTACGTGCGATGGCATTACGGCGCTCGTCGCTGACGCGGGCAAAGAGCATGTCTCCCACGCGCACGGTGCCGTTTACGATGTTACAGATGTGCAGATATACGCCGTCCGTTTTCTTGGTGTCGCGGACGTTGATGTTAAGATTTTCCGCATAAAGCGTGCCCTGGTCGCCGACCTGGCCGCCGCCCTCGCCGTAGAACACAGTCTTGTGAAGTACGATGGTGCAATCGCCCTCGGAAAGTTCGGGAACGCTGCGAGCGCCGTTCTCGTCCTCAACGATGATCGCAAGCACGCGCGCGTTGTCGGTGCGGTAGCTGTCATAGCCGCGGAAGGAGGTGGCGGGAAGCTCACCGAGCAGATTCTTGGCGGCGTTGTCCCAGCCGCTGATGTTGCCGCGTGCGGCACGGGCGCGCTCGCGCTGCTCGCCCATCAGCTTCTTGAAGGTTTTCTCGTCCAGCGAGAGTGCATTCTCCGCCAGGATCTCACGTGTGAGGTCAAGCGGGAAGCCAAACGTGTCGTAAAGCTTGAAGGCGTCCTCGCCGGAGATCTCGCTCTTGCCGGCGCTTTTGGCGTCCTCGATAAGACCCGAGAGAATGGAAAGACCGGCGTCGATGGTGGCGTCGAAGCGCTCCTCCTCCATCGAAATGACTTTCAGAATGTAATCCTGCTTTTCGGCAAGCTCGGGGTAAGCGTCCTTGTTTTCGCCGATGGCGACCACGCAAAGGTCGGTGAGGAAGGGATGATCGATGCCAAGCAGCTTGCCGTGGCGGCAGGCGCGGCGAATGATGCGG
>JAZRFG010000192.1:0-2400 GCA_045661265.1 Eubacteriales bacterium | reverse complement strand
ACGGTCATGCTTTGCGCCACCTACGGCAAAAGAATGACCAAGCTGATCCCCTTTATCATCGGTGTGCTCGCGGGCTACGGCGTGGCGCTTGTGTTCACCGTGATCGGCTACGCCGCAGGCGTGGACGCGATGAAGGTGATCGACTTCGCGCCCTTCCGCGCTCTTGTCGCGGACGGCGTTGCCTTCACCACGTTCCTCTCGCTTCCCGATTTCACCTTTGTGAAGGCGTTCGACGGCTTCAAGGATTTTGAATGGAGCTATCTGGCGACGGTTGCCGTTGCCTACGTTCCCGTGGCGCTTGTGGTCTTTGCCGAGCATATCGCCGACCACAAGAATCTTTCCTCGATCATCGGCGAGGACCTGCTCGAAAACCCCGGTCTGCACCGCACCCTGCTTGGCGACGGCGTGGGCTCGATAGCGGGCGCGCTGTTCGGCGGCTGTCCCAACACCACCTACGGTGAGTCGGTGGGCTGCGTCGCCATTACGCGTAACGCCTCTGTTGCCACCATCACCACCACGGCGCTCCTTGCGATCCTCATTTCCTTTGTCTCCCCGTTCGTGGCATTTCTTGATTCGATCCCCGGCTGCGTGATGGGCGGCGTTTGCGTCACGCTTTACGGCTATATCGCCGTTTCCGGCTTGAAGATGATCCAAAAGGTGGATCTGGAGGATCACGCCAACCTTTTCACCGTGTCGGTGATTCTGATCACAGGCATCGGCGGTATGGCGATGGCGATCGGCAGGGTCGAGATCACCGCGATCGCGTGCTCGCTGATCCTTGGTATTCTGGTCAATGTTTTGCTCAATAAATTCAAAAAGGCAAAGGGGGAGAAGGAAGAATGAAGGACTATAAAAACGTAACGGTTTTTGATCACCCGCTGATCCGCCACAAGATCGCTATTCTGCGCGACGAGCGCACCAGCATGAAGGAGTTCCGTGAGCTTGTGGAGGAGATCACCACGCTGATGACCTATGAAAGCTTGAAGGACGGCGTGCCCACCACCGAGATCGAGGTGAAAACGCCGCTTGAGACCTGCAAGCAGCAGGTCGTTGCTGACAATGCGATCGTGATCGTGCCGATCCTGCGCGCAGGACTTGGTATGGTGAACGGCATTCACGTGCTGTTTCCCTCCGCCAAGGTGGGGCACATCGGTATGTACAGAAACGAGGAAACGCTGCAACCCGAAACCTACTATTGCAAGCTGCCCCGGGGCATTGAGGAAAAACTGGTGGTCGTGGTCGACCCGATGCTGGCAACAGGCGGCAGCGCCTGTGACGCGATCCAGCACTTGAAGTCGATCGGCTGCAAGAAGATCAAGTTTATGGCGATCATCGGCGCGCCCGAGGGCGTTTCCAGAGTGGCCGAGGCGCACCCCGACGTGGATATTTACGTTTCCACGGTGGACAGGTGCCTGAATGAACACGGCTACATTTTGCCCGGTCTTGGCGACGCGGGCGACAGACTGTTCGGCACGAAATAAAAGAAAAAAGCCAAGCCGCACGGCTTGGCTTTTTTCTTTGGTGTTAATCCTCTTGATAGAAGGTCTTGGCGGCACAGATCATACGACTGAGCGAGCTGAAGCACAATCGCTGATCAAGGCAGGTGCCGATCTCATACTCCAGGCGACCGAAGCGCGCCTCGAACGAGGGGAATTTCGCGATCGCCTCGGGGTCGGCGCCAAGCGCCTTGAGAACGCAGAGCTCGGCAAGCCCCGTCACGTACTCGAGGTGATAGCGAAGCAGCTTCATCGAAACCGTCTGCGCGCGATAGGGCATATTCTTGTGCGCCTCGAAGATCGGCGCGTATTTTTCCACGATCTTCTTCACCGTGCGCAGCTTCTTGGCGTGCGCGGGGCAGTAGTGGGGCGCGCCGATGGCGGCGCCCTCGGCGCAGCCGTCCAGCATATACGCCATATCAAACGCATCCGAGATCTCGGTAAGGTAAGCGATCACGTCGTCCGCGATCTCGCCGAAGGCGTGGGTGAAGTAGTCGCGCTTGATCTGCTCGAGGTCCACCTTGGTGTCAAACAGCGTTTCCGCGTAGGTGAGGAAGTGGTAGCCCGTGGGGAAGAAGGAGCGCTGAGAGCCGTCCTGAATCAGGCCGTTGAAGCCGTGCTTGTAATAGCCCTTGACGTCATCGTGAATGAGCTTGGCAAAGGACATCGAGCCGGGATCGCGGTACTGGTGCAGCCAGAAGTGATACTCGTATACCATCGTGGGCACGTTCGCGGCGTTCTTCCAGCTTTGTGCGTGCAGAATGTATTCCTCGACCGTCTTCGGGAAGGCGTCCTCAAGGTTGAGCACAAAGGGGCGCAGCCCGATCTTGGGCAGCACCTGCGGGACGCACTTGGTATAGGTGCGGGTGATGGCGGCGAGCAGGAAGGAGAAGCGCTTTGTGTT
>JAZRFG010000191.1:0-1954 GCA_045661265.1 Eubacteriales bacterium | reverse complement strand
AGCTCGACCTTGGCGGTCTTGCTCTTATTGTACTTTTTGAAATAGCGTTGCGCGTTGGCGGCGGGCGTGAGTCGGCTGTCAAGCTCCACCTCGACCTCGCCGAACGAGCCGTCCTCGCGATAATCATTGTAGTCAATCAGCTTGGCATGGGTCATGCCGCGCTCCAGCGCATAGCAGTTCGCGGTGATCAGGTCACCCGCACGCTTATATTCCGCGCCCTTCTCACACGCGGCAAGCTCGCCGCGTTGCAGCTCCAGCTTGTGCAGAATGCGGTTGCGTGCATTGGTAAGCAGACGCAGTACGTCCGAGGCGCGCTGTTTGACACGCGCTTCTCTGTCGCGGCTGCCAAACCACTCGTCAAGCAAAAGAGAGGGACTTGCAAAGGATTTGGTCTGCTCGTACTGTAAAAGGGGCAAG
The DNA here is from genome assembly GCA_045661265.1 of Eubacteriales bacterium. GTDB lineage: Bacteria > Bacillota > Clostridia > Oscillospirales > CAG-272 > Firm-07. The sequence continues at coordinate 1,537 of JAZRFG010000191.1, read as the reverse complement.
AAAGCATACTCCACGGGCTTGTTTTCCGCATTTAGTGCCATAACGGGTGCGAAAACACCGTTTTTCACGCAATCAAACGCGGCGGCAAAGGAGCGCCACAAAGCGCCCTTATCCAGATCGCAAAGATGTGTTTTCTGCTTGGAAACTGCATACACGATCTCACGAGCCACGGTGGCGGAAAGCCCCAAAAAGGTGGCGGTCAGCCACTTGTCGGCGGGTAGATCCGCGCCCTTTTCCATCTGCGCGTAAAACTCGCTCTCGCTCACCTCCAAGGGGTTGATCTTATCCTGCGCGGGCGGCATTTCGTAGCGCATACCCGGCAGCACCTGGCGCTTTGAGCTGGTGGTAAAATCCACGGGCCGCAGCACGGCCAGCACTCGCTCCTCCCCATCGGTAAAGATCAGGTTGCTGTACTTCCCCATCACCTCGATCACAAGGCGACGGGTGCAGAGATAGCCCATATCGTCCCGTGTTTCGAATTCAAGCACGAGCACGCGCTCAAAGCCGATCTGCGTGACGGATTGCAGCTTGGCACCCGACAGGTGCTTGCGCAACAGCACACAGAACTGTGGCGGATTTTGCGGATTTTCATATGGGATCTGCGTAAATCCCACGCGCGGATTGGACGAGCCCGCGTTGATCAGCAATCGCCCGCCGCCCTCGAAGGTCCGCATCTGCAAAATGACGGTATCCCGCTCGGGCTGGTACACCTTTTCCACGCGACCGCCAAGGGCTACTTGCCTGATTTCAGCGGCGATCGCCGCCAAAAAGCCCGCATCAAATGCCATAATGGGCACTCCTTTCTAAAAAATCAAAGCAAAGGGGCGCGGTGCGCCCCTTTTGCGGTGGTTATTAGCCAAACATGATCTGATCCACGTTGTCCAGCGAATCGAACACGTAATCGGGCTTGTCTGCCTCGGTAGCGGCGTCCACGTCCTCGGGCGTGGTCTCGCCGGAAAGCACGAGCACTGCAGTCACGCCGTGACGCTTGCCCACGGCAATGTCGGTGTAAAGGCGGTCGCCGAAGATGCACATCTCGCTGCAATCAAAGCCGGTTGCCTCGCAGATCATCTCGATAGTTTCCTTATAGGGCTTGCCAAAGTAGGTCGGCACCTTGCCCGTGGAAGCAGTCACGAAAGCAGCGATGGCGCCGCTGTCGGGAATGAAGCCGGTCTCGGTGGGGCAGTTGAAGTCGGGGTGGGTGGAAAGGTACTCTGCACCGTTGCGAACAAGACGGCAGGCGTTGTCCATCTTCTCATACGTGAGAGTGGTATCAAAGCTCGTTACCACGATATCGGCACTATCCTCCTTGCCTGTGAGCATCGGGATACCGTTTTCGCGGAAGTTCTCTACCAGCTCGTCGGTGCCAACCAAGTAAACGCTCTTACCCGCGCGATGGCGCTTGAGGAACTCGATGGTCACGTCGCCGGAGGTCATGATCTCCTCCTTTGTAGGAGAGAAGCCGAGCTTGGTGAGCTTGTTGACGTAAAAATCGGTGGTGTGGGAGGCGTTGTTGGTGAAGAACAGCACCTTCTTG
>JAZRFG010000190.1:0-2534 GCA_045661265.1 Eubacteriales bacterium | reverse complement strand
CGGCGTGTAATTTTTTTTGGAAAACCCCCCCGCCTTGGGGCGGCGTGTATTTTTGTTTTGCGATTGACTTTTCTCATAAAATGCGGTACAATAAATATATATTTAATGGAAAAGAAAGGGGGGGCGAGATTGACCTTTGCGGAAAAAAGATATGCGGGAGCTACGCTTCGCATCTCGCTCACTCTGGTGCTTTTTTTGCTTTTGATGCTGTTGCGCGGCGTGGCGGCGGCGTTTTTGCCCACGCTCACAGCCGGCCTTTCCGATGCGAGTGCGCAGGTTGCGGAAACGCTTTTACAGGCGCTTTGTTACGCCCTTTGCTTTCTTCTTCCCGCCTGGGCGTTTTTTCTCTGGCCAAACGATACGCCCGCGGTACCGCTTGATCTGTCCCCCCGTATGCCGCGCGGTGTGTTGCATTACGTGTTTTTCGGTGTGGCGGTCACGGGAGCAGCGGCGTTTTTTAACGCGCAGATCGTGAACATTTTCCATTACGGCGATTTTTCAAGCGAGGTGCTGTGGGAAAGCGAGGTCGCCTCAAATCTTCAGCTGGCACTGATGCTGGTGGAGCTGGTCGTGGTGCCTGCCTTTGTGGAGGAGCTGCTTTTTCGCGGTGTGATCCTTTCTAATCTCTTGCCCTTTGGCAAGGGCACGGCGGTGCTTGGCAGTGCGCTGTTGTTTGGCCTCATGCACCAGAATGCCGAGCAGCTGCTGTATGCCACGGCTGCGGGGGTGGTGCTGGGATGGATCTTTGTGCAAACGCACTCGATCTGGCCCTGTGTGCTGATGCACTTTGTCAATAACTTTCATTCAGTGCTGCAAACGGTGCTGCTTTCACGTTTGCCGGGGGAGTCGACCGAGCTTGCGCTGTATGTGCTGCAGGGCGTTTTGATGGCGCTGGGAATTTTTTGCGGCGTTCGCCTGCTTTGCGAGCGGTCGCGGGACGACGGGGGCGCGCCGGAAGCGTTGGAAACGGATACGGACGCGTGTGTGCTGTCTGTGGGGCGCCGTGTGCGGCTGTTTTTCAACGTACCGATGATCCTTTTTGTCGCGTGGTGCGTGGCAAGCATGCTGCTTTTGATCATGATGTCAATGGCGATGTATTATTGAGGTGGATATGGAAAATCGTGACGTAGAATTTATGAAGTTGGCGCTCGCCGAGGCGCAAAAGGCAGCCGACGCGGGCGAGCCGCCGATTGGCGCGGTGCTCACGTGCGATGACGAGGTGCTGGTGACAGCGCACAACCATCGTGAGCGCGAGTATGATATTACCTCGCACGCCGAGATCGAGGTTTTGCGCGCGGCGGGAAAGATCAAAAAGGACTGGCGTATGAGCGATTGCACGCTTTACGTGACGCTGGAGCCCTGCCCGATGTGTGCAGGTGCGATCCTTGCCGCCCGCGTGGGGCGCGTGGTCTATGCCGCCAAGGATCCGGTGGCGGGCGCGATGGGTAGCGTGTTGAATCTGCCGCGTTTTCCGCTTGGTGCGCACCCCAAGGTCGAGGGCGGGCTTTTGCTGGAGGAAGCGCGCGAGATGCTGCAAGCATTCTTCAAATCAAAAAGATAAGGCGGGCCACCGCTACGAAAAAAGGGCTTCCGAAAGGAAGCCCTTTTTGTGATGTAATCAAGCCAGACGCTTGGTGAGGCGTTCGCGGATCGCGGCGATGAACTCGGCGGAGTTCACGGCCACCGCCTTGGTGCCGGGAACGACCAGACCCACAAGGTCCTTGGTCATCACGCCGTCATTCAGGGTGTCCAGGCACGCGCCCTCAAGCTGATCGGCGAAGTTCATAAGGTCGGTGAGCCCGTCCAGCTCGCCTCTCTTGCGCAACGCGCCCGACCACGCGTAGATGGTGGCGATGGGGTTGGTAGAGGTCTGCTCGCCGCGACGGTAGCGGTAGTAGTGCTGGGTCACGGTGCCGTGTGCGGCCTCGTACTCAAAGTTGCCGTCGGGGGAAACCAGCACGGAGGTCATCATGGCAAGCGAGCCGAATGCGGTGGATACCATGTCGCTCATCACGTCGCCGTCATAGTTCTTGCAGGCCCAGATAAAGCCGCCCTTGCTGCGGATCACGCGTGCCACGGCGTCGTCGATGAGGGTGTAGAAATAGGTGATACCCGCTTCCTCGAACTTTGTCTTGTACTCTGCGTCGAAGATCTCCTGGAAGATCAGCTTGAAGGTCTGATCGTACTGCTTGTAGATGGTGTCCTTGGTGGAGAACCACAGGTCCTGCTTGGTGGAAAGCGCGTACTTGAAGCAAGCGTGCGCGAAGGAACGAATCGAGCTGTCCTTATTATAGGAGCCCTGCAACACGCCGGGGCACTCGAAATCGTACACGGTCTCGCGGAAGGTCTCGTTGCCCTCCTTGTCGGTGAACACGATCTGTGCCTTGCCTTCAGTGGGCACGCGGTACTCGGTTGCCTTATAGATGTCACCGTAGGCGTGACGGGCGATGGTGATCGGCTTTTCCCAGTTGCGCACGGCGGGACGAATGCTGTCGATCAGGATCGGTGCGCGGAACACAGTGCCGTCCAAAATG
>JAZRFG010000189.1:0-3550 GCA_045661265.1 Eubacteriales bacterium | reverse complement strand
GAACAAACTGCTCCCCACCCTTTAATCCAAAATCACAAAACAAAAGGAGATACTTAAAATGGAAGCTCTTGGCATGATTGAAACCCGTGGTCTTGTTGCCGCTATCGAGGCAGCAGACGCTATGGTAAAGGCAGCAAACGTAACTCTCATCGGCTCCGAGAAGATCGGCAGCGGTCTTGTATCCGTGATGGTTCGCGGCGACGTTGGCGCTGTGAAGGCTGCTGTTGAGGCAGGCGGTGCCGCAGCCGCTCGTCTTGGCGAGGTGATCGCTACTCACGTGATCCCCAGACCCCACACCGACGTTAACAAGCTGCTCCCCGTCCTCAAGTAATCTCGCGCGGAAAAACCGCGCCAGGATGAAAGGAAGTACCTTTTATGGAAAACGCAATCGCATTGCTTGAGGTGCAGGCAATGGTGACGGCGATCGTGGGCCTTGACGCGATGGTAAAGGCCGCCGACGTAAAGCTGATCCACACGGAAAAGCGTCTTGGCGGTTGGCTGGTTACCGTCGTGATCGAGGGCTCGGTTTCCGCCGTGACTGCCGCCCTTGAGGCAGGTAAGGCCGCAGCGGCGGCCGTCGGAAAGGTGAAGTGTGCCGAGGTTATCGCACGCCCCCATCCCGACATTATGAAATTTGTCAAAACCGATAAGGGCGTTTGATCCTTATCGCGCATAATTTGAAAGGAGATACTAAAATGGAAGCTCTTGGCATGATCGAAACCCGTGGTCTTGTTGCCGCTATCGAGGCAGCAGACGCTATGGTGAAGGCAGCAAACGTTACGCTCATCGGCTCCGAGAAGATCGGCAGCGGTCTTGTGTCCGTGATGGTTCGCGGCGACGTTGGCGCCGTGAAGGCAGCCGTTGAGGCAGGCGGCGCAGCAGCCGCTCGTCTTGGCGAGGTGATCGCTACTCACGTGATCCCCAGACCCCACGCTGACGTGGATAAGCTCCTCCCCAAGCTCGGCTAATTTCAACTTAGCCAAAACCCGGCGTGCTCTGCCCCACAAGGGCAGAGCACGCGAAAAAGGGTTGCTTTGCGAAGCAATGCCAAGCTCGGTGGAGCTTGCCGTTCCTTTGTAAAACAACCTTCCTCAAAAGAAAGGAAAAAGATATGGAACTGAACGCCGCTACCATTGCTGAACTTGTCAAAAAAGTCGTTGCTGAAATCGAGAGTGCGCCCGCAAGCGCAGCCGCAAAACGTGCGAACGAGATCCCCGTGGGCATCTCTAACCGCCATATTCACCTGAGCGAGCAGGACGTTGAGACCCTGTTCGGTGCGGGCTACAAGCTCACCCCTCTCAAGGATCTTTCCCAGCCCGGACAGTACGCCTGCAAGGAAACGCTGACGCTGGTCGGCCCCTCCATGCGCGCCATCGAGGGCGTGCGTGTGCTTGGCCCCGTGCGCAAGAACAGCCAGGTCGAGATCTCTAAGACCGACTCCTTCCAGCTCAAGGTCAATCCCCCTGTGCGCGAGTCGGGCAAGACCGAGGGCTCCGCGCCCGTCACCATCGTGGGCCCCAAGGGTGTGGTCGCCCTGAAGGAGGGCTGCATCATCGCCAACCGCCACATTCACATGAGCCCCGACGAGGCGGCCGTGTTCGGCGTGAAGGACTGTGATTACATCGACGTGGACGTCTGCTCGGGCACGCGCAAAACGCGCTGGTTTGACGTGCAGATCCGCGTGCACAAGGATTTCCGCCTGGAGATGCACGTCGACACCGACGATGCCAACTCCGCAGGCATCAAGAACGGCAGCACCGTAACCGTAGTGAAATAAGAAAAGAGGTAGATAGATATGCTGAAGGGTAAAGTCGTAGGAAATATCGTTTCCACCAACAAGCTGGACGCACTGGTAGGCTATAAGTTTTTGGAAATCCGCATCATCGAAAACAGCGAGTTGACGGATAAGTACATCGTGGCGGTGGATCGCACCGTCAGCGCCGGCATCGGCGAAGAGGTGCTGGTCAGCACCGGCAGCTCCGCACGCGTGGCAACGGGCGATATGAATTGCCCCGTGGACGCGCTTGTCGTGGGCGTGGTGGATAAGCACCAGAACTAAAGTAAAACCCGATAAATCCAAGGAAAGGACACGCTCATGTCGCTGCAAGAGCTGAAAAACCTATTACAACAAAGCGGCATCATCGGCGCGGGCGGTGCGGGCTTCCCCTCGCACGCCAAGCTCGCCGAGGGCGCCGATATCCTCGCGCTCAACTGTGCTGAGTGTGAACCGCTGATCTATACCGATTACATGCTGATGCGCGAGCATCTTGCGAAGATCGCGCGCGGCGCCACGCTTGTGATGGAGGCCGCCGAAATTGCACAGACCCTGGTCTGCATCAAGGCACACCGCGCCGAGATGCTGGACCTTGCCGAGGGCGACGAGATCGCCCCCCGCGTTCGCGTCAAGCTTCTGCCCGACGCCTATCCGATGGGCGACGAGATCAATTTGATCTTCGAGGCAACGGGGCGCGTGGTCAAGCCCGGCCAGCTACCCATCACCAAGGGCGTGATCGTACTGAACGGCGAGACCGCCTATAACATCGCCCTTGCCGCAGACGAGGGCAAGCCCGTCACCGAGAAATGGGTGACGATCGGCGGCAACATTGAAAACAGACAGGTCGCACGCGTGCCCGTGGGTATGCGCGTGGCGGATCTGTTCCGCAAGTTGAATATCACCGTGCCCGAGGGACATACGGTCCTGGACGGCGGCCCCTCGATGGGTCGCAAGATCCGCGTCGCCACCGCCGTGATCGGCAAGACGACCAAGTCGCTGTTGATTCTGCCCGACACGTCCCCCGCCATCGCACACAAGAACATCGCTATGGCAGATATGCTCCGCCGTGCGGCGTCCTGCTGCTGCGGCTGCTCGCGCTGCACCGAAATGTGCCCGCGACACCTCCTTGGCTATCCGCTGGAGCCGCACAAGATGATCCGTGCCGCCAACAACGATCTGGCCAAGCGCAATCCTGAACTTGTAAAAACCGCTTCGCTTTGCTGCTCGTGCGGCGTATGCGCCGAGGTCTGCTGCCAGGACATCTCTCCCAAGGACGTGATCCTCAATCTCAAGGGCATTCTGGCGCAAAACAAGATGCGCTTTGTTGCGGGCGAGGAGGAGTACAAGCTCCACGAGGACCGCAAGCACCGCCTGATCCCCTCTGCCCGTTGGGAAACGATGCTCGGGGTGCACAAGTTTGACGTGGTGCCCGAGCTGATCGAAGCTCCCCTTTCCGCCGCGCGCGTGGAGATCCCCACCACGGGACACATCGGCGCCCCCTCCGTTCCCGCCGTCAAGGTCGGCGACACCGTGCGAGTGGGCGACGTGATCGCAACCGCGGCTGCTGGGCTTTCGATGCCCCAGCACGCCTCGATCGACGGCACCGTCACGTACGTGGACGAAAAGAAGATCATTATCGAAAATAAGTAAAAGTAGGTAATAAACATGTATCAAGCTATTGGCGTGATTGAACTCAAAAGCATTGCAAAGGGCTACGAGGCGACGGACGCCGCGCTGAAAAGCGCCGGCATCAAGCTGGTATCCGCACACCCCGCC
>JAZRFG010000188.1:0-6308 GCA_045661265.1 Eubacteriales bacterium | reverse complement strand
GTACCGCGTGGCAGTTGTGACCGAGGAAGCCCGTATGGTCATGTCCTGGAAGGGTCAGACCATCGCAAACCTCTCCCGCGCGTTCCTCAACACCAACGGCGCGGACAAGCACACCAAGGTGGACGTCACCGAAAAGGATCTCTCCGCACTCTCCCGCACGCTTTACGGCGATCTGCGCGAGATGGCGGCTGACCTCAAAACTGCTTCCCGCCGCGGCCTTGTCGAGCGATTCGACGGCTCGATCGGCACGGGCAGCGTGCTGATGCCCTTCGGCGGCAAGACGCAGAAGACACCCGCACAGGCGATGGCGGCACTTCTCCCCGTTCTGCCCGGCCAGAAGACCGAGCAGGCAAGCGTGATGGCTTGGGGTCTTGATCCCGACCATATGTCGATCGATCCTTACACCGGCGCGCGCGCCGCTGTTTACACCTCGATGGCAAAGCTGGTTGCCGCAGGTGCAGACTATAAGGCCGCGTATCTGACGCTGCAGGAATTCTTTGAAAAGCTGCGCACCGAGCCCGCGCGCTGGGGCAAGCCCTTTGCCGCACTGCTTGGCGCGATGGACGCTCAGCTTGAGCTGAACGCCGCCGCCATCGGCGGTAAGGACTCGATGTCCGGCACTTTCCTGGATATGGACGTTCCCCCGACGCTGATCTCCTTTGCAATCGCCCCTGTGCTTGCGGGCGACGTGCTTACCCCCGAGTTCAAGGAAGCGGGTCACCCCGTTTACCTCTTCGCTCCCGACGAGGACACCGCCGAGAGCCAGAAGGCCGCTTGGGACGCGTTCTACGCGCTTCACAAGGCGGGCAAGATCAAGGCCGCCTGGGCTGTGGAAAACGGCATCGGCGAGGCCGTGATGAAGATGTCCTTCGGTAACAAGATCGGCTTTAAGTCCACGCAGTGCGACGACTGGCACGCCGCCGGTATGTACGGCTTCATCGTGGCAGAGCTTTGCGAGGAGATCGAAAGCACCTACGCGTTCAAGCTTGGTGAAACCACCGCTGACGAGGTCATCGACCTCGCGGGCGACAAGGCCACCATTGACGAGCTGATCGCCATCAACGAGGGCACGCTGGAAAGCGTATATCCCACCAAGGCGCCCACCAAGGAGCAGACCGCTCCCGTCTTTGCTTACGACAAGGGCTGCACCGCGGCGCCCGCCGTCAAGGTGGCACGTCCCAAGGTGCTGATCCCCGTATTCCCCGGCACGAACTGCGAGTATGACTCCGCACGCGCGATGGATCTCGCGGGCGCTGATCCTGAGATCGTGGTCATTCGCAACCTCACCGCCGACGACGTGGCAAGAAGTGTGGAAAAGGTAGCTGCCAAGCTTGCCGAGAGCCAGATGGTCTTTATCCCCGGCGGCTTCTCCGGCGGCGACGAGCCCGACGGCTCCGCCAAGTTCATCACCGCGTTCTTCCGCAACCCCGAGATCAAGGCAGAGGTCACCAAGCTCCTTGAAGAGCGTGACGGTCTGATGCTCGGTATCTGCAACGGCTTCCAGGCGCTCATTAAGCTCGGTCTTGTGCCCTACGGCAAGATCATCGACACCGATGCTTCCTGCCCCACTCTCACCTATAACATCATCGGTCGCCACCAGTCCAAGCTGGTACGCACCCGCGTTTGCACCAACAAGTCCCCCTGGCTTGCCGAGACCGAGGTGGGCAAGATCTACACCGTGCCGATCTCGCACGGCGAGGGTCGGTTCCTGGCGTCCGACGAGCTCGTCAAGGAGCTTGCCGCCAACGGCCAGATCGCCACGCAGTACGTGGATCTGGAGGGCAATACCACGATGGACACCGCCTTTAACCCCAACGGCTCGATCGCCGCGATCGAGGGTATCATCTCCCCCGATGGCCGCGTCCTTGGTAAGATGGGACACAGCGAGCGCGTGGGCAAGGATCTGTACAAGAACGTGATCGGCGAGTACGACATGGGTCTGTTCCGCTCCGCTGTCAAGTATTTCAAGTAAGAAAGGCATACCGTTATGGCATATTTGTCTGATATTGAAATCGCGCAAAGCGCGAAGATGCGCCCGATCACCGAGATCGCCGCAAAGGCGGGCGTGCCCGCTGAGTGCCTTGAGCAGTACGGCAATTACAAGGCAAAGATCGACTATAACCTCTTGGAAAACTCCACCCGTCAGCCGGGTAAATTGATCCTGGTCACGGCCATCACCCCCACGCCCGCGGGCGAGGGCAAGACCACCACCACCATCGGCCTTGCCGACGGATTTGCCCGACTTGGCAAATCCGTGGCAGTGGCGTTGCGCGAGCCCTCCCTTGGCCCCGTGTTCGGCGTCAAGGGCGGCGCCGCCGGCGGCGGCTACGCACAGGTCGTGCCGATGGAGGACATCAATCTGCACTTCACGGGCGACTTCCACGCCATCGGCGCCGCCAACAACCTGGTGGCGGCGATGCTGGATAACCACATCTATCAGGGCAACGCCCTCGGCATCGACCCCCGCCGCATCACCTGGAAGCGCTGTGTGGATATGAACGACCGCCAGCTGCGCTTCGTGACCGACGGCCTTGGCGGCCGCGTGAACGGCGTGCCGCGCGAGGACGGCTTCGACATCACCGTGGCTTCCGGGATCATGGCGATCTTCTGCCTTGCAAACTCTGTGAAAGACCTCAAGGAGCGTCTTTCCCGCACCGTTGTGGCATATACCTACGCCGAAGCCCCCGTCACCATCGGTGACATCGGTGCCACAGGCGCCGTCGCGGCGCTGCTCAAGGACGCCCTGAAGCCCAACCTGGTGCAGACGCTGGAGGGCACGCCCGCATTCGTGCACGGCGGCCCCTTTGCCAACATCGCACACGGCTGTAACTCCGTCATCGCCACCAAGATGGCGATGAAGCTGGCCGATTACGCCATCACCGAGGCGGGCTTTGGCGCCGACCTTGGTGCGGAAAAGTTCCTTGACATCAAGTGCCGCGCCGCGGGTCTTGCACCCGATGCTGTGGTGCTGGTCGCCACCGTGCGCGCGCTCAAGATGCACGGCGGGCTGCCCAAAACGGCGCTTGGCGAGGAGAACCTCGCGGCGCTCGAGGCGGGACTGCCCAATCTGCTGCGTCACCTGTCCAATATCAAGGACGTTTACAAGCTCCCCGCCGTGGTTGCGGTCAACCGCTTCCCCACCGACACCGACGCCGAGATCGACCTCGTCATTGAAAAATGCCGCGCACTCGGCGTGAACGTGGTGCTCTCTACCGTGTGGGCAGAGGGCGGCAAGGGCGGTATGGCGCTCGCCGAGGAGGTCATGCGCCTTTGCGACCAGCCCAAGGAATTTGAGTTCTCCTACGAGCTCGACGCAAGCATCGAGGAAAAGGTCGAGGCCATCGTGAAGCGCATTTACCGCGGTAACGGTGTGACTTTTACCCCTCAGGCGAAGAAGCAGCTCGCCACGCTCGCGGCGCTGGGCTTTGACAAGCTCCCCGTCTGTATGGCGAAAACGCAGTACAGCTTCTCGGACGACGCCACCAAGGTGGGCGCGCCCGAGGACTTCACCGTCACCGTTCGCAACGTCAAGGTTGCCGCGGGCGCGGGCTTTGTGGTCGCGCTCACGGGTGACATTATGACGATGCCCGGCCTTCCCAAGGCGCCCGCCGCGTTCAATATCGACGTGGACGACACGGGAAAGATCGTCGGCCTGTTCTGATAAAGACACGGGGAAGCCCGCCCTTGGGCTTCCCCGTAACAGTTTTCCTTTTGTTGGGACAAAAGTACAGTTTTTCGGAATTGCCGTGCCTTTACACACGCGCGCGCGTGTGCTATACTAACCTTGTATTTCGGCAGTGACAAAGGAGAAATGCTATGTATCAAATTTACAAGATCACCTCTCACCCGACGGTGGACTTTGCCGCCGAGGAGCTGAAGAAGTATATGAGAATGATGATGCCCGAGTGCGGCGAGATCTTCATCAAATACGATCCCGCGGCGAAAAGCGGCTTGCGTCTTGGTCTGATGTCCGACTTCGGGCTTGACACAAGTGAGGCCGAGGATCTCACGCTCGACGACATTCTGCACATCGACACCGACGGGGAAAACGGTATCATCGCGGGCTCCAACGCCCGCTCGGTGCTGCTCTCGGTCTACCGCTATCTGCGCGAGAACGGCTGCCGGTGGCTCTTCCCCGGCATCGACGGCGAATACATCCCGATGCAGGATGTGAAACCCACCAAGTACCACAAGATGGCAGACTGCCGCTATCGCGGCCAGTGCAACGAGGGCGCGGAATTCCAGCCGAATATGATGGAGATCATCGACTTCCAGCCCAAGATCGGCATGAACGTCTTCATGATCGAGTTCGACAACCCCAAGGCGTACTACGATTTCTATTACAACAGCAATCACAATAAGGAAAGCCGCCCGCCCGAGCCCATCACCGCCACCACCGCCAAGCAGTGGAAGCGCCAGTGTGAGGCGGAGCTTTCCAAGCGTTCGCTCCAGTTCCACGATATGGGTCACGGCTGGACGGCGGAGCCCTTTGGCATCAGCTCCTCGAACGGCTGGGCGTATGAGCCCGACAACCCCGTGCCCGAAAATATGCGCCAATATCTTGCTGAGGTCAAGGGTGTGCGCGAGCTCTGGGACGGCATCGCGCTGAACACCCAGTTCTGTATGTCCAACCCCGAGGCGCGCAGCATCGTGGCGAAGTACATCGCCGAATACGCCTACAAGCACCAGAACGTCGACTATCTGCACGTGTGGCTGGCAGACGGCACCTCCAACCATTGTGAGTGTGAAAAGTGCCGCGAAAAGACCCCGTCCGACTGGTACGTGATGCTGCTCAACGAGATCGACGAGCGCCTGAGCGAGAAGAACCTCGCCACCCGTATCGTCTTTATCTGCTACACCGACACCACCTGGGCGCCGACCGTGGAAAGGATCCACAACACGAAGCGCTTCTCCTTCCTGCTTGCCGCCATCACCCGCACCTATACCAAGTGCGTCCCGCAGGTGCTGCCCCGGATCGGGCTGCGCCCCTTTGTGCTCAACCTTGAGGACAGCTTCCCCAAGACCGTGGAGGAATACATTCTGCATGCGCAAAGCTGGAAGCGCGCCGCCGACGTGCCCACGATGGTATATGAGTATCACTTCTGGCTGCACCAGTACCGCGACCCCGGCTCGATGTCCTTTGCCAAGCTCATTCACGACGACGTCAAGGGCTATTACAAGCACGGCTTCAACGGCCTTATCCAGGACGGCTCTCAGCGCTCCTTCTTCCCCACCGGCTATCACTTCCTCACCTATGCGGAAACGCTGTTTGATACCAAGGTGGATCTCGAGCAGATCAAGCGCGACTACTTCACCCACGCCTTCGGCGAGATCGCAGACGACGTGATCGCTTACCTTACCGAGATCTCAGATGCGTTTGATATGACATATATGCTGGACGGCTGTGCCGAGGGCGCCGCCATCGGCAAGCCCCACTACTGCCCCGCGCACGCCAAAGCGCTGCGCACGGTGAAGAAGATCGCGGAAAAATACGCGCCGATCTTCGAGGCACACAAGAATATGCCCTATCGCGCGCAGACGGTTTCGATGAAGCTGCTTCGCTATCACCTCGAGTACGTGACGGGGCTTGCCGAGCTCTGCGTTCTCAAGGCGCTTGGCGCCGACCCCGAGGCGGTGGCGAAATTCCCCGCGTTCGAGGCGCGCTTTGGTCGCCTGGAGTATGAGATCGGCACCTGCCTTGATCAGCGATTGTGCTTCAGCTCGCTCAGTCGCATGATCTGCGCCGCCAGAACCTTCTATCAAGAGGACTGACGCACAAAGAAAAAAAGCCATTTGCATTTGCAAATGGCTTTTTTTCTTATTTCGTGCCGAACAGTCTGTCGCCCGCGTCGCCAAGACCGGGCAAAATGTAGCCGTGTTCATTCAGGCACCTGTCCACCGTGGAAACGTAAATATCCACGTCGGGGTGCGCCTCGGCCACTCTGGACACGCCCTCGGGCGCGCCGATGATCGCCATGAACTTGATCTTCTTGCAGCCGATCGACTTCAAGTGCTGGATCGCATCACAGGCACTGCCGCCGGTTGCCAGCATCGGGTCGACCACGACCACCAGTTTTTCCTCAATGCCCCGGGGCAGCTTGCAATAGTAGGTTTCGGGTTGCAGCGTTTCCTCATTTCTGTACATACCGATGTGACCCACCTTGGCGGAGGGGAACAGCACGTGGATACCGTTCACCATACCAAGTCCTGCGCCCAGGATCGGCACGATATCGATCGCGTTGCCGGCAACGACCTGCTGCTTGCAGGTCTCCAGGGGTGTTTCCACCTCGATCTCGGTGGTGGGCACG
>JAZRFG010000187.1:0-4490 GCA_045661265.1 Eubacteriales bacterium | reverse complement strand
AGCTACCGCGCGTGAGTGATGTGCTGCGCACGCTGGAGATCCTACGTGCACTGGGTGCGCGCATACGTTTTCTGGCAAACGGAGCGGTGGCGGTGGATTACACTGCGGTGCGCCCCGCGCTGCCGCCCCCGCAGCTGACTTGTGCCATACGTGGCTCCACCTATCTGCTCGGTAGTATGCTGGGGCGATTCGGCATCGCGGAGCTTGGGGGAGCTGGCGGGTGCAATTTCGGAAGCCGCCCTGTGGATCAGCACCTCGCGGGCTTTGCTGCACTCGGCGCTAAGGTGAGCGAGGGGGAGGTGCTGTGTGTGCGTGCGCCGCAGGGGCTTGTGGGGGCGGATTTTACCCTTGCGATGCCCTCGGTGGGTGCAACGGCAAACTTAATCCTCGCGTCGGTACTGGCAAGCGGAGAGAGCGTGATCCGCAATGCCGCCGCCGAGCCGCACGTGGTGGCGCTTTGTGATTTCCTTTGTGCGGCGGGCGCGCATATCGAGGGAATTGGCACGGAAACGGTGCGAGTTTTCGGTGTATCTCGCCTGCACGGCGTCGCGCACCGCGTGATCCCCGATATGATCGAGGCGGGCACCTATCTGTGCGCGGGAATGGCTTGCAAGGGGCCTGTCAGCGTCACCGAGGTGTGCCCCGCACACCTCGGTGCGCTTCTTTCCTCTTTTCAGCAAATGGGCGGGGAGGTCAAAGAGGGTATTGATTGGGTGAGTGTGTCCTGCCCGGAAAAATATCGCAACATCACCGTGCAGACCGCTCCTTATCCCGGCTTTCCCACCGATCTGCACCCGCAGATGACTGCCCTTTTTGCCCTTGGCACGCGCGCCGAGGGGGAGGGCGTGATGTGCGAGCGGATCTGGCGCGAGCGCTTCCGTTACGTGCAGGGGCTTTACAAAATGGGTGCGGATATTCGGATCGACGGCGAATTTGCCACCGTGCGCCCAACACCCCTACACGCTACCGGTGTGCGCGCCCCCGATCTGCGTGGTGGCGCGGCGCTTTTGCTTGCTGCCCTTGCCACGAATGGGGAGAGCGAGATCACAAACGCGGGGATGCTCTCGCGCGGCTACGAGCACCTGGGAGAAAAGCTTGCGGCCCTTGGTGCGCGTGTGAGATGTCAGTGAAAAAGAGCCGAGCGATAAGCGCTCGGCTCTTTTTGTTTTGCTTGATTTAGCCCTCGGACGGTGTGGTTTTTTCCTGCTTTTCAAACGCGAGTGTGCCGTCCTTTTCACTGACGAGCACGCGCTCTCCCGCGCGGAACTTGCCTTCCAGCATCGCGTTCGAGAACGCGTCCTCCACAAGGCGCACGATGGCACGGCGCAGGGGGCGCGCGCCGTATACGGGGTCGAAGCCCTCCTTGGCAACGAGTGCCGCGACCGAGGGATCGAATTCTGCCTCGATGTCCAGTGCCCCGATACGCTTTTGCACCTCGCAAAGAAGCAGGGAGGCAATCTTGTGGATATTTTCCTCACTCAGGCGATTGAAGATGATGATGTCGTCAATGCGGTTGAGGAACTCGGGGCGGAAGGTCGCCTTCAGCGCCTCCATCACCTTGCCCTTTCGGGAGCTTTGCTCGCCGTTGTCTGCGGCGGCGAAGCCAACGGCGCTCTTGATGGGGCCAGTCAGCGCGGCGGCGCCTACGTTTGAGGTCATGATCAGCACGGTGTTCTTGAAATCCACCTTACGGCCCTGCGAGTCGGTCAGTACGCCGTCCTCCAGCACCTGTAAGAGAATGTTGAACACGTCGGGGTGCGCCTTTTCGATCTCGTCAAACAGCACCACGGAATAGGGCTTGCGGCGGATCTTTTCTGTCAGCTGACCGCCCTCCTCAAATCCGACGTAGCCGGGGGGCGAGCCGATCAGCTTGGAAACGCTGTGCTTTTCCATATATTCCGACATATCCACGCGCACCATGGCGTTTGCGTCACCGAAAAGCAGCTCCGCAAGGGATTTGCAAAGTTCGGTCTTTCCCACACCCGTGGGGCCCGCGAAGATAAAGGATCCGATCGGGCGTTTGGGGTCCTTGAGGCCCATTCTGCCGCGTCGAATGGCGCGCGCCACGGCGCTCACCGCCTCGTCCTGGCCGATCACGCGCTGCTGCAGCAGCTCCTCCAGGTGCAAAAGTCGTTCACTTTCCTCCTCGAGAAGTCGGTTTACGGGGATACCCGTCCACTGTGTGACCACGTCGGCGATGTCGGCTTCCATGACGGAAAGATCGCTGTCCTGTACCGTTTTTTCCCAGTCGGTCTTTTGTGTCTCATAGCGCTCGCGTGCGGCTTTTTCCTCGTCGCGCAGGGCGGCGGCGCGCTCGAAATCCTGCGCCGTGATGGCCTCCTCCTTTTCGCGGGCAATGGTTGCGAGTCTTTCTTCAACCTCCTTGAGATCGGGCGGGGAGGTGTGGGCCGAAAGGCGCTTGCGCGAGGCGGCCTCGTCCACAAGGTCAATGGCCTTGTCGGGCAAAAATCTGTCCGCGATATAGCGTGCGGAAAGGGTAACGGCGGCCTTGAGTGCCTCGTCGGTGATCTTGAGTTTGTGGTGCGCCTCGTACTTGTCGCGCAGACCGACAAGAATTTGAATTGCCTGCTCCTGGGTGGGCTCACCTACTGTGACGGGCTGGAAGCGGCGCTCCAGTGCCGCGTCCTTTTCGATGTTTTTGCGGTATTCCGCAATGGTCGTCGCGCCGATGAGCTGCATCTCGCCGCGTGCCAGCGCGGGCTTGATGATGTTAGCGGCGTCAACGGCACCCTCGGCGGAGCCCGCGCCCACGATGGTGTGGATCTCGTCGATGAAAAGGATCAGATTCTGGTTTTGTCTGACTTCCTCCATCACGCTTTTCATGCGGTCCTCAAACTCGCCGCGGTATTTTGCGCCTGCGATCATGGCGGCAACGTCCAGCGTGACGATCTGCTTGCCCTTCAAGGTTTCGGGCACCGTGCCGTCCACGATCTTTTGCGCCAGCCCCTCGACCACGGCGGTCTTTCCCACGCCGGGCTCGCCGACAAGGCAGGGGTTGTTTTTCTGGCGGCGGGAAAGGATCTGTATCACGCGCTCTGTTTCCGCATCCCGACCGATTACGGGGTCGATCTTGCCTTCCTTGGCCATCGCGGTGAGATCACGCCCATACTGCGAGAGCGTGGGGGCGTTGGCGATGCTACCCTCCTTTTTCTTTTCCTTTCCGCCCTCTCGTATAGTGCTTTCACCCTTGGGGGCACCGGCACCGAAAAAGGCATTAAGGTCGCGAGAAAGCTCGGCGGGGGTTGCGTGCAGCGTTTCCAGAATCTTGACGGCGACGCTATCCTGCTCGCCAAGCAGGGCGGCAAGCAGATGCTCGGTGCCGATATAGCTTTGTCCCGTGCGATGCGACTCGATGGCGGAGTGTTCGATGATGCGCTTGGTGCGCGGCGTCATATCCGCGGGGGTCACGTCGCTGTGCGCCCCCTCACCCACCTCGCGCAGGATTTCGGTGCGCACCGCGTCGGGCGTGGCGCCGTGCTTGGCAAGAAGCTTGGCGGCAACGCTCTCGGCCTCGCTTGCAAGCGAGAGCAGCAGATGCTCAGAGCCGATATAGGTGTGCCCCAGCTCCCGCGCAAGGTGCAGGGAATTGTTCAGCACGTTCTGTGCTTTGACCGTAAAACGGTTCGTCATTTCTTTTGTACCTCCCAGCATTGTTTGAGGAATGCGGCACGTGCAAGATCTCTTTGTGTGCCGCTTTTCGGCGTGTCCGCCGTCTGCAAGGAAAGCGTGGCGGGCAGAGAGTGGATCAGCATGGCGTGCAGCGCCTCGTGTGTAAGCGAGGTGATCTCTCCCAGTGCCACGCCGAGCTTGAGGTCGGCGAACAGGGAAAAGAACTCCTCAGAGGAGAGCATCGTGGCAAAGCGAGCCACGCCCTCGGCGCGGTGAATGCGGTCCGCGCGATGCAAGGCCGCATCGCCCGTGACCTCGGCGCGCAGCGCGCGCTCCTTTTCAATCACGCTTTCCACCGCCTCGGTGAGCTTTTGCAGGATCTCCTCCTCGGAAAGCCCCAGCGTGATCTGATTGGATACCTGATATAAAAATCCGTGTGCGCGGGAGCCCTCGCCGTAAAGCCCGCGCATCGTAAGTCCCAGCTTGGAGAGTTGGTGAGAAAGCGAGGGGATCATGCCGCGCTCGGTGAGTGCGGGCAAAAACAGCATGACGGAGGCGCGCAGTCCCGTGCCGAGATTGGTGGGGCAGTGCGTCAGATACCCAAGGCGCTCGTCAAAGGCGATCGGCAGCGCCGCGTCCAGCACGTCGTCACACTCACAGGCGAAGCGGTAGGCATCGCGCATAGAGAGCCCCGGCAGAATGCATTGCAACCGGATATGATCCTCCTCACAGCACATCACGCTCACGCTTTTGCTGTCGTCACAAAACAGGGCGTGCGGCCCCTTGACTGCCGCAAAATCGCGGCTGATGAGGTGCTGCTCGACCAAGGCCTCGGTGGCAAGCGGCGAGAGATCCTCCAT
>JAZRFG010000186.1:0-5491 GCA_045661265.1 Eubacteriales bacterium | reverse complement strand
CTTTTTCTATCTCTTTCGCGCACAGGAAAGAAAAAGGTCGGAAGCTGCGCTTCCGACCGCTTCCGACATTTCCAAAACAGAAAAAATGTCCGACTTTGGAAAGAAATTTGCGAAAACCTCTTTACAAAAACGGAAAGATGTGATAAAATAAGACCAAATAAGGAAATTGGAGGTGCGGTATGGACTATATCAAGCGCATCAAAGAGGTAAAATCCGCCCGTAAAATGACGAATGACGAGCTTTCCGAGCGCACGGGTATCCCCGGCGGAACGCTTTCCAAAATTCTCGCGGGTATCAGCGAAACGCCCAAGTTCTGCAACATCGTTGCGATCTGTGAGGCGCTGAATTGCTCGCTGGATTACATCGTCTACGGCCTTGAGGAAAATAAGAACAACTATACTCTTAGCGACGAGGAGATCGAGATGATCGAGGATTATCGCGCGCTCGACGCCCGCGGTCAGGAAACGGTTGCCGCCCTGATCGAAAGCGAGGGCACCTATGCCCCCCGCACCGCGCGTATGCCCTTGAGAAAGGGCGCCAAGATCCTTTCTCCCGAGCCGCTTTCCGAGCGCCTTACGGCTGCCTACGCCGCCAACTCCAACGGCCTTGCGCGCATTCCGTTGCCCCTTTTCGATCTGCCTGTTTCCGCGGGCCCCGGCGTGGCATTGGACTATGACGATGCCGACACCATTATGGTGCGCGACACCACCCGCACGCGCGAGGCGGATTTCGCGCTTCGCATCAGCGGCAATTCGATGGAGCCGCGCTATCACGACGGCGATATTCTGCTCGTGCAGGAGGCGCAGACCCTTGAATACGGCGAGCTTGGCATTTTCATTTTGGATGGCTGTGGCTTTTTCAAGGTCTTTGGCGGTGACCGTCTGTACTCCCTCAACGAAAATTACGGCGACATTCTCCTCAAGGATTTCGAGGACGTGCGCGTGGCGGGCCGCGTGATCGGCAAGCTGAAGAAAAGATAAAAAACCCCCCGACTGCCTGGCAGTCGGAGCGTGTTTGCTTTAAATTCCCACGATCTCTCCCACGTCCCGCAGAATATACTTCGGGCAGTAGGGGAAGCGCTGAATGTTTTCTCTTGTGCTGACGCCGGAAAGCACCAGAACGGTGTCCAACTCACTTTCAATGCCTGCGATGATGTCGGTGTCCATGCGGTCGCCGATGATGGCCGTTTCCTCGCGCTTGGTACCCAGCTTTTTGAGCGCGTGGCGCATCATCAGCGGGTTGGGCTTGCCCACGAAATAGGGCTCCATGCCCGTCGTCATCGCGATGGGGGAGATCAGTGCGCGGCAGGCGGGAATGATGCCGTTTTCCGCGGGTGCGGTGAGGTCGGGGTTGGTGCCGATCAGCTTGGCGCCGTTTTGCACCAGCTTGACGGCACGCTCGATCTTTTCGTAGTTGAGAGAGCGCGTTTCGCCAAACACCACGTAATCGGGGCTGACGTCGTTCATATTAAAGCCCGCTTCGTAAAGCGCATAGGTAAGACCCGGCTCGCCGATGACGTAGACCGAGCCGCCGGGGCACTGGCTCTTGAGGAAGGACGCCGTAGCAAGGGCACTGGTGTAGAAGTGATCCTCGCTTACACAAAGGCCCATGCGGGAAAGCTTCATTTCCAGCTCCTTTGGCGATCTTTCGGGGGAGTTGGTCAAAAACAGGAACTGCTTATCGTTTTCAAACAGCCATTCCACGAATTCCCTCACGTTGGGCAGCAGATTGTTGCCGTGATAGATCACGCCGTCCATATCGCAGATAAAGGCCTTTTTTTCTTGCAGAGATTTGATTTCGGGTGTCATAGCTCGTCCTCCTTGACAAGGGGTTTGAAATTAGTATATCGCGTTTTTGTGAATAAATCGTGAACACGCCGCGCGATTTCCGTCAAAAAAGTCCCCGAAGCATCGACTTCGGGGACTTTTTTATCAATGGTAATACTGTGTGCGAAGGAATCGTTTCCACATCGGGGCAATCACCCACAAAAGGATGTTGGAAAGTACGAGAAGCACGACCCACACCCAAATGGTAGCCATCCAACCGAAATTGTCCACAATGCGGGTGAACACAAAGTTGGAAACCACGATGCCAAGTGCAGCCATCATGTTGAATGCACCTGCAAGGGTGGCACTCTTGCCCCATTTATTGAAGCGCGCGGCGATGTAGTTGGTAAACAGAGCCGTTGCGTTCATCATCAAAACGAGGAAGGAAAGGAAGATCACGATCCACCAGTAATGCACCTTGCCGGTGAGTAGCAGCAGCACACCGAAGGGGGTGCCTGCAGCGAAAAGGAGGATGGTAGAGGTGACCTCGTTTTTGATAAAGTGCGGATAGATCAGATGTCCCAGCGTGGGGCCAAGTGCGCCCATGACCAGAATGATGATGGAAAGCGCGGTGGCGACGGCGGGGGTCACGTTGGAATAGTTGTCGTTGATCATGGTGGCGACCAGCGTTTTCAGACCGTTGTCAAAGATGGCTCGCGTCAGCAGCACAACGAGGAACAAAAGCATACCGCTTGTGATCAAGAGTGCCAGGAAGTGCGTGTCCTTTTGTTTGTCGTGATAGTGGGTGTGCACGGGGGTGTCGGGAAGTTCGACCTCGGCTTCCTCAATAAAGGGACGAATGCAGTGTACAACGATCTCCCAAACAAGGGCAAAACCCAAAAGACCGATGGCAGAGATCAGGAAATTGAGCTTCCAGTGGGGGATCAGTGCTGCAACGGCGTAGTTGATCACGATGCCGAGCGAGTTGGCGTAAGAGATCAGAAAGAGTGCTTGCGGGCGATGCTCCTCCTTCAGCATAGAGGCACAGATCTTAAAGACGGCAGGCCAGACCGCGAACTGGGAGAAGGCATTCAGTACCCAGATCACCACCACAAAGGAAAAGGTCTGGTTGAAATAGACTGCCAGATTGCAAAGTCCCGCGCCGATAAAGCCAAAGGTGAGGAAGCGCTCGGGGTTGTGTTTGTCTGTAATAATGCCGCCGACCAGTTGCAGCACGCCGTAGAACAGATAGAAGATCGCCACGATGGTACCGGTCTGTGATCTGGTCATGATGCCCTCATCCACGATGAACGCCATCGCAGAGGAGAAGCATTGCTTCGTCATAGAGATGAAGGTAAAGGTGGAAAGCACGGCCACGAACAAAAGAATGCTGGCTTTTGCGTTTGATAGGTATCTTGTTTTTACCATGATATGCCCCCGCGCGCGGTGCGGCGGAGTTCGTCCTTTCTTTAAAAAGATAGGGATGTGTATCGCAAACACAAAGTATAGCACAATATTATGAACAATCTGTTAACATCGCAAAATTGCGAAAAAATTTCAAAAGAAAAGGCCCCCTTCGAAAGGGGGCCTTTTCTTTGGATATTTGTCGATATCAGTACATACCGCCGCCCATGCCGGCACCGCCTGCCATAGCGGCAGCGGCAGCAGCGTCAGCTGCGGGGTCCTTCTTGTCGGACACAACGCTCTCGGTGGTCAGCACCACAGAGGCGATGGATGCGGCGTTCTGCAGCGCGGAGGGGGTCACCTTGGTGGGATCCACGATGCCTGCCTGCATCATGTCGCAGAAGACCTCGTTGTACGCATCAAAGCCGTAGCCGACCTTGCCGGAGTTCAGGATCTTATCCACGATCACGGCGCCGTCAAAGCCCGCGTTGGCGGAGATCTGACGCACGGGCTCCTCAAGGGCCTTTACGACGATGCGCACGCCCGTCTTTTCGTCGCCCTCGACGGTGTCGATCAGCTTCTTGACCTCGTCGATGACGTTGAGGTAAGCGGTACCGCCGCCCGCCACGATGCCTTCCTCAACGGCGGCCTTGGTGGCGTTGAGCGCGTCCTCGATGCGCAGCTTCTTTTCCTTCATCTCGGCCTCGGTGGCAGCACCGACCTTGATGACGGCAACGCCGCCGGCGAGCTTGGCAAGACGCTCCTGCAGCTTCTCGCGGTCGAAATCAGAGGTGGTGACCTCGATGGCGTTCTTGATCTGGTTCACGCGGGACTGAATGGCTGCGGGATCGCCTGCGCCGCCCACGATGATGGTGTGCTCCTTGTTGACCTTGATCTGGCGCGCCTGACCGAGCTGTGCGGGGGTGGCGTCCTTGAGCTCCAGACCGAGATCGGAGGAGATCACGGTGCCGCCCGTGAGAACGGCGATGTCCTGCAGCATCTCCTTGCGGCGGTCGCCGAAGCCGGGTGCCTTGACGGCCACGCAGGTGAATGCGCCACGCAACTTGTTGAGCACAAGGGTGGTGAGCGCCTCGCCCTCCACGTCCTCGGCAACGATGAGGAGCTTGCGGCCGGTCTTGACGATCTGCTCCAAGAGGGGAAGAACCTCTTGAATGCTGGTGATCTTCTTATCGGTGATCAGAAGCAGGGCGTCGTCGATGACGGCCTCCATCTTATCCATATCGGTGGCCATATAGGGGGAGAGGTAGCCGCGGTCGAACTGCATACCCTCGACGACCTCAGAGTAGGTGTCGGCAGACTTGGACTCCTCGACGGTGATGACGCCGTCGGGGGTGACCTTTTCCATCGCGTCGGCGATCAGCTTGCCGATCACCTCGTCGCCGGCGGAGATGGTGCCCACGCGGGCAATATCCTCAGAGCCGTTGACGTTCTTGGAGTTGGCAACCAGGCACTCGACAGCGCGGTCGACTGCCTTTTTCATGCCCTTGCGAAGCACCATGGGATTGGCGCCTGCGGTCACGTTCTTCATACCCTCGCGGATGAACGCCTGTGCAAGAAGCGTGGCGGTGGTGGTACCGTCGCCTGCGGCGTCGTTGGTCTTGGTTGCGACCTCGCGCACCAGGCGTGCGCCCATATCCTCAGCCGCGTCGGAAAGCTCGATCTCCTTGGCGATGGTCACGCCGTCGTTGGTGATGAGGGGCGCGCCGAACTTCTTGTCAAGCACGACGTTGCGGCCCTTGGGGCCCATCGTGATCTTGACGGTGTTTGCCAGCTTGTCAATACCGCGGCACAGGGCGTTTCGCGCCTCAATGCCGTACAAAATTTCCTTTGCCATTGGTGGTGTTCTCCTTTGCTAATTACTCTACGATGGCCAGAATGTCGCTCTGACGGACGATGTTATAGTCCACGCCGTCGCACTTGACTTCCGTGCCGGAATACTTGCTGGTGATCACGCGATCGCCAACCTTAACGTTCATTTGAACCTCTTTGCCGTCCACAAGTCCGCCGGGACCCACGGCGATCACCTCTGCCCACTGGGGCTTCTCCTGAGAAGCGGCAGTAAGGAAGATACCGGAGGAGGTCTTTTCCTCCGCCTCGACGATCTTGATGACAACGCGGTCACCCAAGGGTTTGATGGTCATATTTTGCCTCCTTTTGGGCGCGAGCGCCCGTGATAACTTTGTAGAATTTTGGCACTCATAACGTGGGAGTGCTAACTCATAAGATTATTATACTACAAATATTGGAAAAATCAAGCAAAAAGCGGATTGTTCACAGAATGTTAATAAATGAAAAGAGGG